>JAKJDB010000117.1 GCA_022706175.1 Candidatus Zhuqueibacterota bacterium
TGGCGAGGCTGCTCATATTTTGCGGCAAAAAGGCTGGGGCGAACTGCTGGGGGCCAGGGTCTTTCCGGGCAAGACGGCTGTTTTTTGCTATGAAGGCGTGCGCACGGCGGAGGCCTATTCTTCCATGCCGGGCAGATTGATGTACAACCTGATCTTTGCCCCAGCGGGGAGCGAGGGAGGTTCGTTTTTTGAATTGCAGCCTTGTGCGGACGCTGCTGTGATCACCGATTTTCTCGATCCTCAGGAGCGTCCGGTGATTCCCGGGTTGGTGCGGTATGAAAACAAGTGGGGCGGCCGAGTGGCCATCATGGCGTTCAAGCTGGCCGGCAACCGTTCGTCCGCCCTGTTCAATTACAAAAAAAAGGAGCTTGTACGTCACACCATCGAGTGGTTGGGCAAAGGACCTCTGCCGGTTTTTGTCAAGCACACAGCCAATGTTCTGTGTATTTTTAATCAGGCCCGGTCAGGCGTTTATGGTGTGGCGACTCTCATCAGTCTGAATTCCGATCCGTATGATTCGCTGGTGCTGGATGTGGCGCCGGAATGGATCAAAACGAAAATCGAGCTTTTACAAAGGGACGGTCAGTGGAAACCTGCGGTGGTCGATCGCAAAGGTCGCACCCTCACGGTGAAGGCCAAGCTGATGCGGATGTCGCCGGTTAGTTTGAGATTCAGCTGACCTTCGCAAGGTCCTGCCCTTCCGAAGGTTATTTGCCTTGACTTTGCAGAAAAATATTCGTATATTATTTAACGAAAAAAGACCAGAGTGTGAACGAAAGTAACATTTTTTATTGTCGTCTGGTCCTAAACGTAAAGCTGTAAAAACACATCGCGGGGTGGAGCAGCCTGGTAGCTCGTTGGGCTCATAACCCAAAGGTCGTAGGTTCAAATCCTGCCCCCGCTACTACTAAAAACCAATAAAAACAGGTCGATAATCCAAAGATTATCGACCTGTTTTTTTTTGCACTCAAATCAGTCAAATAACTCTTATTTGTTCTACTCATTGTTTTGGCACAGTATCAGATCCGAACTTAATATTTTATTGTCATCCCGGCAAGTTTGGGGCTAAGAGAAAAGCCTGGTTTTCACTTTAGAACAAAGGCTTGTTGAAATTACATCAAACAAGTATCATTGATTGATGAAGGCCTGATTACTCCAGAATTATCTCCACATAACTCTGATCATCACAGGAAAAGCTGGTTAAATCCCAGCCTCCCCAGGAGACTTCATAATGGTTACTTACGGAAGCCAGAGCGGCGCAGGCCTGGGCGCCTTCTATTCTAAAGATCCGCGTGCTCCCACCATTATAAGGCACTTGTCCGGGGACGGCTAAATTTTGTTTGCTGATGATGTCCAGATTTTGCCTATCCTCGCCGCGGGTGGTCTCATGAAACTCAAAATAGGTCAACTTGATGGGCGAACTGTTGGGATCCAGCCGGACAACTAGGCGGCCTTCATACGTCGGATTGGTTGTGGTGATGTTCCAACCGGCTTGAAAGACATTATTTGTGTAGGTCCCGTCTCGCCATATGTCATTAACATACAATACGCCGACATCCCAAGTCGAGCCATCACGATACGTTCGTACCCCCTCAATCCTTGCCTTGAATCGGGCGGTGGTAAATGCGGCAGGCTGAAAAAGGCGGACGTCGAGAGTGACCCCGTCGGTGCGATAGTAGGGTGTTTCACCACGGCAAGAATATCATATCCAGCCTGGGTAAGATCCCTGATTTTCGCCACATTGACCGTATCCCCCTGGGTCCAATACTCCAGTTTTCCCTGGTTGATTCCAAAGAGCATCACCTGGGCGTTCTCCTTTTGCGTCGCACTGGTGGTGACAGCAAACTGCAGCTGCGCGCCGGCCGGAACGCCGGCGTACTCTAAATCGATCCGGTAGAGTTTGGCGGAGATATCGGGATAATTGTCGGACCAGGAGGTCAGGGTGTCGCGGCTGGAACGGATTTGAAAGATCCGGCTGACGCCATCGAGAAATTTCTGATTTTGGATCCCATAATATTCACCCGAAATATAGCGTCGGATAAAATCAGGCCACCACACCCGCGGAGGATCGGCCATACTGTTCCTCAAGGCCTCAGCGGGGTGCTTGTCGCCGGCAATGTCATCATAGATTCGGCTAAGCGCGCTTTCGCGGTAATGAGTGACCAGGTACTTGATAAGCGGCGCCTCGGCATGACCATGCAGCCTCATGTTATGTCCCGGCAGCCGTCCGCCGGCCACAAGTCCATCGAATATATCCAGTTCATTCCCGCTCAAACCGGTTGGCTTGAAATTCGAATCCTTGGGCGGCAGCCACTCCTCAAACCACGAGCCGATGGCGGCATGCAGCCAGACATGATCCAACGACAGGTAACTGTCTTGAATCGTCCTCTTTGAGTAATAGTATGCCGGGACACGATAGAAAAATTCCCGGGCGGTTTGTCTGCAGATGGCAACGCGGTCATTGTAAACCATTTTTTCATAGTTCAGCTGAAAATATTGCTCACGCTCATTGGTACCGGGCACAAAGCCAAAGTTCATGACGACATAGGGAGCATCAGAGCCGGACAGGTTTTTAAACGAACCCACCATCATTTCGTAAAAGCCCTCAGGCTTCTCAAAAGACAGTCCCAGGGATTTCACTTTTTCCTCGGCTAAATAGGGCACCATGAGGATAGGGGTGGTCAGACTCTCCAGCATGATCTTGGGGCATCTCATGAAGGAGACATTGCCATAGTAACGCGTTTCGTATTCGGAGATGCCAAAAAGGTCATCAAACAGATCGGACTTCGGACTGGTGCCGCTCCAAGAGACCGGCCTGCCGGTGCGGGCGATCCCGGCCATGCGCGCCGGGATGGTACAGATCAATCGTCCGGATGAATCGTGAGCCTGAAAAAACGAATAGGCAAGAAATGTGGAATCAACCTCGATCGACGTCACCGGAGAGGCCATGACAATGAACCCAGAGTCAGAGATCGTGCCGGTGTGTTGTAGGGAGAGATGCAGATCTTTAGAGAAATTTTGCGGCAATCCGGTGATCCGGAAGATGTGGGTCTTGACAAAACCGGCAAAGGCAGGCGGGCTGGTCAGTATCTGCAGTCTGAGATCAGTCGGAGCGGCGAAGGCCCCGGCTGGGACGGTGAGCTTAAATTCGCCGGTCTGCAACTTGCCGCCTGCGGCGCCGATGCTCGCTTGGATTACGTCTTCATCCTTCGCTTCAGGCTTGACTGGATTTTTTTTGCTGCAGGCCGGCATAAGGGCAATGCCCAGGAGCAACGCAACAATTTTTGAATGAATTTTCATCTTGATCATCCTCCAATTCTATGCGGGAAGAATTGGATGTCACCGCCTGCACTCTGCATGCGATAACATGTAACCTCTTTATCGATCGAGCATGAAATTTTGTTGCCGTTGATTGCGCTGGCGATTGGTAAAAATGTATCGAATCGGGATACCTTTATTTATGAAATGAATGATCGATGCTCATCATCTTGACAGCAGTAGCCGTTTTTAGGCGTCAAGAGGATCGCCGACGGTTTTCCCAAGTTCTGTGCCAAACAAAAGCAAAAAAGCACAATACTCCATCAGTGCCGATGAGAGAATATCATGCTCATGCTGTCATCGCAGCGTCAACAGTCCTTATGACAAACCCTCGTAGTTTATTAATGTTACATGATCCAGCGAAAACAGTCAAGCATTTTTTACATATAGTTATGGGCATTCAGTCGACGACTGAGCAGACTCAGGGACGATTCTATCAGGCATGAAAAAAGTCAGGAAATAAGGAGAAAATTCCTGTTCAACCTCGCCTTGGCGGGGTTTTGCGCTGGTTGGTTAAGGGTAAACACAGGTAGGTTATTCGATTTGCATAAAAACACGCTCAAGACACCCGGAGTTGCCGCAAAAACCGCGGCAACATCCGGGGTCTGATTTTATGCCATCAGCCACTGTTCTTTCATCAGCTTGACGGCCGCAGGAATGGTGCTGTTTTTATCGCCCACAGATCCGCATTCCAGGCTGATGTAATCCTGGTAGCCGATCATCTTGAGGCCCCTCATGCCGTCGACATAGTTGTCGCCTTCATCCTCGCCGGGCATTTTGCGCCGTTTCCGGCTGGCGATGTGCACATGGCGAAGATATTTCCCAGCCGAGATAAACGCGCCCATGTCGCTGGTCTCTTCCCAGGTCATATGCCAGAAATCGCCCATACAGGCGACGCCCGCATGGTTGGCATCACGGCAGATGGAGGCCGCGTCAGCGACCTGGCGGAGAAAATAGGCCTCCTTGCGGTTCAGCGGCTCCAGCAACAACACAGCTTTGTTTTTAACCGCGTGCTCGCCGATCTCCGGCAACATCTGCAGCAGCGTTTCGCGCGCCTCCTTGTGCGGCAGCTGCGGCTGGCTGTTGAACGCCGGCACGGCGATGACGCCGACCGCGCCCAGCGTGCCGGCCAGAGAGAGAAGCTCTTTGATGGAGGTGATGAACTCCCTGCGATCCTCTTCTTTGTCAGAGATGGGCACGCCGGCGAACCCGGCGCAGATGGCGCTGACCTGCAGGCTGCGGCCGCGCAACGCATTCTGGTATTCGCCGATCCGGTCGGCCAGTCCTTTGCCGCCGATCTCGACAGCGACAAAACCGCATTTCTCGATGAAATCCAATTTAGCGACAAGCGTTTCACCGGGCGCAATGCCGTCCTGACAGGACGGTTTGAGCACCGCCGTTGAAACCGGTTTCGGCCTTTCACCCGTACAGGCTGCCAAGGGCAGCGTGACAGCGGCCCCGGTGATCGCGCTCATTTTAAAAAAATCTCTCCTATCCATAGGCATACAAGTGCTCCTCAACTTTTTTCCGTTCCCGGAATGGCCACCTTCAGGGTTTTCAGTTCCGGCACCGGTCCCAAGGCGAGGTTGGCGACTCCCAGCTTTTCCCCGGATTGCATCATCTCATCCCAGGTCACCTCTTTGCCGGTATAGGCCGCCGTGCGGCCCATGATGGCGGTGAGCACAGATTCAGCGATGTCTTTGGCCATGTTCACCGGTTTGTTGTTGCGGATGGCGGTGACCAGGGCGACATGTTCCTGCTCATAGGGATTCTTTTCCGGTTCTTTTTCCTTGTTCCATTCCCAGATCACTTTGCCTTTGGCATCGGTCAGTTTGGCCATGCCGCTGCTGAGGCGGCAAAAGCCTTTGCTGCCGACCATGGTTTCACTGACGTTGTTGACGCAGCCGTTGATCTGCCGGCACATGCTCATCACATGGACGCCGTTGGCCATCTCATAATCCACGGCGAAAAAGTCGAATTGATCGCCGGTGACGCGGCGCGCGCGGCCGCCCATACCCACGGCCTTGACCGGGTGCGTGTTCATGAACCAGTTCATCACGTCGATGTTGTGCACATGCTGTTCCACGATATGGTCGCCGGACAGCCAAACCCAATTGACCCAGTCGCGGATCATCCATTCCATGTCGCTCCAGCCCTTTTCACGTTCTTTGTACCAGAGCTGCGACTGATTCCAGTAAACCTGGCCGCCGACCAGGTCGCCGATGGCGCTGTTGCGGACCATCTGCAACGACTTGAGATAGTGGTATTGATTGCGGCGCTGGTTGCCGGTGACGACCGACAGGCCTTTTTGCGTCGCCTTTTCTGCGGCTTGCAGAATCTGCTTGACGCCCACCGGATCCACAGCCACCGGCTTTTCCATGAACACATGTTTGCCGGCGTCGATGGCCGCCGCGAAATGTTCCGGCCGGAAAAAGGGTGGAGTGGCCATGATCACCAGGTCGACCCCTGAATCGATCACTTTTTTATAAGCGTCCAGCCCCACAAAGCAGCGGTCGTTGCTGATGTTCTGGCCTTCCTTGGTCAACTGCTGGCGGCACGAATCGAGGCGATCCTGAAAGGTGTCGCCGATGGCGGTGATGACCAGGTTGTTGCCGGCTTTGAGAAAATCTTTGGCTGCGCCGGTGCCACGACCTCCACAGCCGATCAGGCCGGCTTTGATGGGCGCGCCGTCCGGCGCCTGAGGCGCCAGCGCCGGCATTTCAGCGCCTTTTTTTGCGCAGCTGCCGGCTGCCATGGCGACCGTTGAAACGGCGGCAACGGCGCCGAGAAAATCACGACGGGAAAATTTGCTCTCTTGATCTGACATGATGGACTCCTTTGTTGTATGATAAAATGTCGTCGACTGTTCTATTACGGCTGTACGACCTGTCCGGTCCTTTTATTTTTCGTAAACGCGGACCACGCGAAAGCCCACATCGGTGCAGTCGGAATACCACCACAAGCTTTTTGGATTTTGCGGATCGGTCATCAGCCAGGCATCGGTCTGGGTGGCGTCGCGGTTGGCGCTGCGCAGATCCGCTGCATCGCTTTTGAAAGACCCTCCGCGAATGACATGTTCGCTGCCGCTTTTAGGCCCCATCGGATCGACCACGCCCTCCTGGCTGTAGGACGACAAGATGTGGGGATCATAGTAATCCAGGCAGAATTCACGCACATTGCCGGCCATGTTGAACAGACCGAACGGATTTGGTTTGCCCTGTGTCACCGGTACGGTGCGGCTGTTGCTGTTGGCCTCATACACCGCGTAACCGGCGATCAGGCTGGTGTCGGCGCCGACCAGTCGGTTCCACAGCCTTCGACGGGTGTATCGGCCTGGATCGCCGTTAAAAAAGTAGGGATCGACGGATCCGGCGCGACAGGCGTACTCCCACTCTGCTTCCGTGGGAAGACGATAGAGTTTGCCGGTCACTTCACTGAGCCATTGACAATACTGGGTGGCGGCATAGTGGGTCATGGTGATGGCCGGCCGTGCGCCCTTGCCCCAGCCCTGATCCGGTGATCCGTAGGGCGGCGTCGGTCCGGTGACCAGGTCCAACTCGTCGATGTCCTTAGCCCAATATTCCCGCTTGCCGCGGCCCCGTTCGGCAAAGTAGCGCTCCCACTCGGCCCAGCTCACTTCTGTTTTCGACATCCAGAATTGGCTGAGGGTCACCTGCCGCTGCGGCCCTTCGTCGGTCTCCCGACAGCTCTCGGTCTCTGGGCTGCCCATGAGAAATTTTCCACCCGGAATGGCGATCATTTCAAAGGTGACCTGACTGGCGGGGAGGGTTTCTGTATAGTTTTCAAAGGGGACGTTGAGCAGGGGACGACGGGCGATCAGGATGCGCTTTTGCGGCTTTTTCGCTAAAATGGCGCTGTCCACTTTTGCCATCTCCTGATAATGCCCCACCTGCAAATGGCAGTTGATGCACCGCACGCTGGCGGTGTTTTTAAGGTAGTAGACGTGCGCGTCGACACCCTTGCTGCTC
>JAKJDB010000118.1 GCA_022706175.1 Candidatus Zhuqueibacterota bacterium
CGCGCAAAAACTGGTGGCTGTTGCTGATGGGCGTGGCCCTGGGCGCGCTTTTTCTGATTGTCTGAGGAGATCGCACGCATGCGTCGTATTTCCCTGTTCAATCATTATTGGCGTTGTTTTTTCATCCAGGGGTCATGGAGCTATAAATCCATGATCGGCCTTGGCTTCTGTTTTTGCATGCTGCCGGTGCTCAAACGGATGTATGCTGAGCCGGAGGAGCGCAAGGCTTTTCTGCAACGCCACCTCGAGTTTTTCAACAGCCATCCGTTCTTCGTCAGCTGGTGCCTCGGCGCGGTGGTCAAGCTGGAAGAAGAGTCGGTGCGCAAGGGCTGGGCCAATTATACTCCGATCTCCATCTTTAAGCAGCGTCTGATGGGGCCTCTGGGCGCCATCGGGGATCAGCTGTTCTGGAGTGGATTAAAGCCGGCGGCGGCGGCGTTGGCGGTGTGGCTGGCGCTGAGCAACGGATGGATCGCCATCCCGGTTTTTCTCATCGTCTACAATGTGCCGGTCTTTTATTTCCGCGCCTTGGGTCTGCAGCGGGGTTACCGGAAGGGATTTGACATTGTCGCCGATCTATCCCTCAGGCGGTTTCAGCCCTGGTACGATGTCTGCGTGGGTCTGGGCGTGATTTTTACCGGCATGTGTCTGATGGCGGCGGTGGACTGGAACCTGACGCAAGGGATGCGATTTTTAATCGCCTTCATTCTGGCTTTGCCGGTGGCGTTGGTGTTGTTGTATCTGAAACGTTCCATCAATTTAATCCTGGTGCTCACCGCCCTGGTGGCGGTGCTGTTCGGCCTGTTTATCTGACGATCCGGGGAATTTGGATTTTTCGCATGATGAATCGAACTGTAACCATTCGCAATCAACTGGGCATTCACGCACGTCCGGCTGGACAATTTGTCCGCATTGCATCGCAGTACAAATCGTTTGTGTACATCGGCAAAAACGGCAAAGAGGTCAACGGCAAAAGCATTATGGGCGTGCTGATGCTCGCCGCCGGATACGGCACAGAGTTGAATCTTCGCGTCGAGGGAGATGACGAAGAGGCTGCCATGGCGGCTCTGGTGGACCTGGTCGAAAACAAAAAATTTGACGAGGAGTAGTCCCTACGGGACAGCGGGTATGGTACCCCAACGCAGCGAACATCAGGAGGTCCGTTTCCACGGGATCGGCGTTTCCTCCGGCATCGTGATCGGCCGAGCGTTCGTCCTCTACGGAGACCTCATCAAAGTAGAGCGACGCACGCTCCGCAAAGATCAGGTGGAAGCGGAGGTGGAAAAGCTGGTCCGCGCCATCGAGCGCACCCGCGAGGAACTGCAGGTCTTTCGCACCGAGACCGCCCAGCGCCTGGGCGAAAAGGATGCGCAGATTTTCGACGTGCATCAGATGCTGTTGCAGGATGAGATGGTGCTGAACGAGATCATCCATCATATCCGCAGCGATAAAGTCAATGCCGATCATGTGGTGACCGAGGTCCTGTCGAAATACGAGTCTTCCTTCGACGACGCCGAGGATGAATATTTTCGCGCCCGGGCGGCCGATCTGCGCGACATCAAAGGGCGGGTCATTCGCCATATTCAAGGCAAGGAGGAGACCGGGCTGGCGCAGATCAGCGAACCGGTGGTCCTGATCGCCCGGGATCTGTCGCCCTCAGACACCATCAATATGGACCGCAGCAAGGTGCTGGGCTTTGTCACCGAACTGGGCAGCCGCACCTCGCATGCGGCGATCCTCGCCCGCTCACTCAAGGTGCCCTCCATCGTCGGTCTGGTGGACGTGTGCCGCCAGGTTTTCAGCAACGATCCCGTCATTCTCGACGGCCGCAGTGGTGTGCTCATCGTCAATCCGAGCAGCGAGACGCTGACCCGCTTCAAACGGATGCAGCGTGAATTCACCCGTGTGGAGAGCAACCTGGCCCGGGTCAAGAAACTGGCCAGCCGCACCAAGGACGGCAAGGATATCGAGCTCTCCGCCAACATCGAGTTTTTTGAAGAGATCGGAACGGCGCTGGATTACGGCGCTCATGGCGTCGGCCTCTATCGGACCGAGTATCTGTACATGACGCGCAGCGAACTGCCCGGCGAAGAGGAACAGGTGGAGGAATACAGCCGCATCATCCGCGCGATGAACGGCGCGCCGGTCACCATCCGCACGTTTGATATCGGCGGGGATAAAGCGCAACGGTTCTTCTCCATTCCGCATGAGGCCAATCCCTTTCTCGGTTTTCGCGGGGTGCGGTTGTACGAGCACAACGAACCGGTGTTTCTCACTCAGTTGCGCGCCATCCTGCGCGCCAGCGTGCACGGGCCGGTGCGGGTCATGTTCCCCATGATCGCCTGTGTCGAGGAAATGCGCTATTGCAAGTCTGTGCTGATCAAGGCGCAGGAGCAGCTGCAGCGGGAGGGGATGGCCTTTCGTACAGAGATCCCGGTGGGAGCCATGATCGAAGTGCCCTCGGCCGCGGTGACCGCGGATCTGATCGCGCAGGAGAGCGATTTTCTCAGCATCGGTACCAATGACCTGATCCAATACACCTTGGCGGTGGACCGGGGCAATAAATTCGTCGCGTATCTGTATCGTAACTTTGACCCGGCGGTCCTGCGCCTGATTCGAGAGATCATTCAAAAGGGCCATGAGCAGTGCGTATGGGTCGGCATGTGCGGTGAGATGGCCAGCGACCCGTTTGCCACCATGGTGCTGATCGGGCTCGGCCTGGATGAATTCAGCGTCAGTCCGGTATCGTTGCTGATGATCAAGGATATCATCCGGCGGGTGGAGTATCCCGAATGCGAGAATCTGGCCGATGCGGCGCTGAACTTTGACGCCGCTGCGGGGGTGGAAAACTATCTGCTCGATGTGATGAACCGTAAGTTCAAGGATTTGCTGGTGTGCGACACCGGGATTGGCTGAGGTCGCGCTTAAATTCGCCAACGGCCTCAGATTGCCGGTATATGCTATGGACGTGCAGGTTAGTGTGATCAAATAAGGACAAGGAGAGAATGGAATGTCGGAAAGATTGTTTACTTCAGAATCAGTAACCGAAGGCCATCCGGACAAGGTTGCCGACCAGATATCTGATGCTGTGTTGGATGCGGTGTACAAGGACGACCCCAAGGGCCGGGTAGCCTGTGAAACGTATGTGACCACCGGCTTGTGCCTGGTGGGCGGCGAAATCACTACTGAGACCTATGTGGATATCTCGGGCATCGCCCGGCAGACGATCAAAGAGATCGGTTACACGAACGCGGAATTCGGATATGATTATAAGACCTGCTCCGTCATCACCACCATCGATCAGCAGTCGCCGGATATCGCCATGGGCGTGGATCGGGAGGGCGCCGGAGACCAGGGTATGATGTTCGGCTTTGCCATCGATGAAACGCCGGAACTCATGCCGATGCCCATCGTCCTCGCCCACAAACTGACCCGCCGCCTGGCCCAGGTGCGCAAAGAGGGCGGGATCCCCTATCTGCGCCCGGACGGCAAGTCGCAGGTGACGATTAAATATATCGATGACAAACCGGCGTTTGTCGACACGGTGGTCATTTCCACCCAGCATGATCCGGACATCAGCAATGCCCAGATTCGCGAGGACGTCATCAACAAAGTGATCATGCCGGAGATGCCGAGCGCCATGGTCCCTGCCTCGGGCATCACCTTTCATGTCAATCCCACCGGCCGTTTTGTCATCGGCGGTCCGCAGGGTGACACCGGCCTCACCGGACGCAAGATCATCGTGGACACCTATGGCGGTTTTGCCCGTCATGGCGGCGGCGCTTTTTCCGGCAAAGATCCGAGCAAAGTCGATCGTTCCGCCTGCTATGCCGCGCGCTATATCGCCAAAAATATCGTCGCCGCCGGCCTGGCCAAACGATGCGAAATTCAGCTGGCGTATGCCATCGGCGTAGCGGAACCGGTTTCCGTGTTCGTCGATTCGTTCGGCACCGGCCTGATGCCCGATGAGGAGATCGTCAAACTGGTGCGCAAAAATTTTAATTTAACGCCGCGCGGCATCATTGAGATGCTAGATCTGCGCCGGCCGATCTATAAAGACACCGCCTCCTATGGTCACTTTGGACGTTCGGACAAGGATTTTTCCTGGGAGCGCACGGACAAAGCTAAGGATCTGCAACGCGGTTGAGTCGGTGAGCAGGAGCCGGTATCCAATCCATCAGCCCGGCCGGCCAGCAGGGTACGGCAGCGGCGTGTACATGTAATCAGGGAGGTTGTGTGAAATACGATATCAAAGATATCCATCTGGCTGAAGTCGGCAAAAAACGCATCGAATGGGCGGAACGCGATATGCCGGTGCTCGGTTTGGTCAAAGAACGGTTTGAGAAGGAAAAACCTCTGCAGGGACGCAGAATGTCGGCCTGTCTGCATGTCACTGCGGAGACCGCCAACCTGGCGCGTACGCTCAAGGCCGGCGGCGCGGATCTGGTTCTGTGCGCCTCTAATCCGCTGTCTACGCAGGACGACGTTTCCGCCGCACTGGTGCAGGAATATGGCATTCCAGTCTATGCCATCAAAGGCGAGGATGAAAAAACCTATTATAATCACATCCGCGCCGCCATCGAACACAAGCCTGAAGTGACCATGGACGACGGCGCTGATCTGGTCTCCAACATTCACAACGACTATCCCGAATTGGCCAAGAGCGTAGTGGCCAGTATGGAAGAGACCACCACCGGCGTCATTCGCCTGCGCGCCATGGCCAAAGACGGAGCGCTGAAATTTCCGGTCATTGCGGTGAACGATGCCATGACTAAGAACCTCTTTGACAATCGCTACGGCACAGGTCAATCCACGGTGGACGGCATTATCCGCGCCACGGATATTCTGCTCGCAGGCAAAAATGTGGTGGTCGCCGGATTCGGATGGTGCGGCAAAGGGTTCGCCATGCGCTGCAAGGGCATGGGCGCCAATGTGATCGTCTGCGAAGTGGATCCCATCCGTGCGCTGGAAGCGGCCATGGAGGGCTATCGAGTCATGACCATGATGGAAGCGGCCAAAATCGGCGATATGTTCTGCACTCTCACCGGCGACATTCATGTCATTCGGCCGGAACACATGGCGGTCATGAAGGACGGCGCCATCGTGGCCAATTCAGGGCATTTCAACGTCGAGATCGACATCCCCGGCTTGAAAAAGCTGGCCAAGGCCTCCCGCAGCGGCGTGCGTAATTTCGTCGATGAATACACCCTGCCGTCCGGAAACCGGATCCATCTTTTGGCCGACGGACGTCTGATCAACCTGGCGGCCGCTGAGGGACACCCGGCCTCGGTGATGGATATGAGTTTTGCCACTCAAGCCCTGGCCACCGAATGGGCGATTAAGAACGCCAGCCAGCTGAAGGTGCAGGTGCATGATGTGCCGGCGCAAATCGAGGACTGGGTGTCGCGGCTGAAACTCAAATCGATGAACATCCAAATCGACGAACTCACCGAGGAACAGAAAGCCTATCTGGCCTCGTGGGAAATGGGGACATGACGAATCGCATTTTTCAGAGTCCTACGAAATTACTATTCTATGCTTCGTGTGCCGGTTTGATCTTCAGCTGGGCTTTGGCTCAAACAGTGCAAGCCCACAGCCCTGGCACAGCCGGTCAAACCGCCGTCCACGATACGCTAAAGCAGATGGCCCTGCTGCAGCAGCTGCAATGGCTGCAGCAGGAGATCATCAGCCGGCCTGATCAGCCGCTGCTGCGGCAGCGATGGGTGGCGGCCGCGGTGGATTCCAGCGGGCAAAAGCTGTATGCCGTGGGCGTCGGCAAACCATCGTCGTCCTTTAAAAGCCCGTTGGCGGCACAGCAGGCCGCTGAGCGCGCCGCTTTTCTCGATGCCTGCCGTTGGTTGACCTATCTGCAAGCCTGGCGCCGGGACTACCGGCGCCCGCCGTTCGGCGACCTGGTGGGCCAGGCCCCGGCCGCTCAGGTGATCTATAAAATCGTGACCCTGGACCAGACCATCGTTCTGGTCGAAACAAAGCCGTAGGGTTGACCCATCATCAAACCATTTTTTACCGGGCTTTAAGCTCGCGGCTCTGACGGCATGGCGATTCTTTTATACCGCGCGTTTGGTTTTTCAAGCATCTTCGCATTGCTGCCGCACTTCCCATCCCATAGGTCCATCTCGCCGGCCTCCACATCCGCCATCCCTGCATCCACGGCCGGCAGACGAAAAACAACACACTCAACCAGTTGAATATCGAGCTGCACCATGTTCCGTAGAATCTTTCCTCTCCTTTTTCTATTGTCCGGAACCGCAACCGTTTCTTTTTCCGGGACCGGGTGGTATAACGCCCGCGTTCTAGCCATGGCCGGCGCAGGCCTCATCTTGGACGATCAGTCGGTTCCAGGCAATCCCGCCCAGCTCGCGTTGCGCGGCGAACAGCGTTGGAAACTTTCGCTCATGCAGATCGGCGGGCTGGCTGCCAACGACGCTTTGCGCAAAGACCATTATGACCGCTATAACGGCGCCTTTCTGAACGAGGCGGCGAAAAAGGATCTGCTCAACGCCATTCCTGCCGCCGGTATGGATTTTTATGGTTGTGTGGAAGCGCAGCCCCTCGCCTTGCAATATGGATCCTTTGCTTTTTCCACGCAGCTGACCGCCGCGGTCAACGGCCGGCTGGCAAAGGAGACTTGCGAACTCTTGCTTCACGGCAATGAACTGGATCGCGTTTTTCGGTTTAAACCATTGGCCGGGGATGCTCTGGTGGTCTCATCCTACGCACTTTCCTTTGGTCGCTCTCTTCCCTGTCCCCGAAGCGGTGTGCAGCATCTCGGAGCAGGTATCAGCGTCAAATATCTGCGCGGTCATGTTCTCGAACAGATTAAAGACATCGACGTCGAGACCGTCACCCTCTACACCTCTCTGGCCGCGAAGGGAAGTGCGCGCTGGCGCAGGGCTCAGGGCGGCGATGGCTTGGGCATAGATGTCGGATTCACTGCAACTTTTTTGCAGCACTGGCGCGCCGGCCTGGTGGTGGAAAATGCGTTCGGCCAGATCACTTGGAATCGCACTCCTGAAGCAGGCCATGCGGAATTTAGCGTCGTCTCCAGCACAGTGGAAAGAATCGTGTCGGATGATTTGGATTTCGATGAGGTGGTGCTCACTCAGGATACCACGCGGGCGATCGCCGCGTTCACGGAGCAGCTGCCGGTGTTGGTGCGCCTGGGTTTTGGTCGTGAAGGTACAAACTGGAGAGTGGCGGTTGAACTGTCCCGCAGCAGCAGACAAAGCGCATGGTCCGGTGATCGCACCGCCCTGGCC
>JAKJDB010000119.1 GCA_022706175.1 Candidatus Zhuqueibacterota bacterium
AGCGCATCGGCTTTAGCCGCTCCCTGGCCCCGGCCGTAATCGCCGATCTGCTGCGCCGCTCGTTCCCCTTTTTTCTGGTGGCGCTGCTGTCCACGGTGAACGTATCGATCGACTCGGTTTTGCTGGAGAGCCTGAGCGGCAAAGAAGCGGTGGGCCTGTACAGTGCGGCGTTCAAACTGCTTGTGTCGTTGATGATCCTGCCGGCAGCGATCAGCGACGCACTCTTTCCCATCTGGTCGCGCGATTCGACGGGCGGCTCGACGCCGAACCGGCTGTCGCTGAACCGGGTGCTGCGCTGGCTGTCCATCGCCGGCGTTCTGACCGCCGGCCTGATCCTGGCGGCCGCTGAACCCCTGATCCGGCTGTTCTATGGCGCCGAGTTCATCGCGGCCGTACCGGTGCTGCGTCTGCTCAGCTTGGCGCTGGTGTTTATGTTCCTCAGCGCACCGCTGACCGTGCGCCTGCTGGTGGCCGACAGACTAAAGGCCGTGTTGATCACTTTCACCCTCGTCGTGGCTGCGGATATCCTCGGCAATCTGCTGCTGATCCCCCGCTGCGGATTGATCGGCGCAGCGGCGGTTCGCTTGTTTGCGGAAGCGCTTAATTTCAGCCTGCAGTTTTTATTCATCAGCAGGAGCCCTCTATGCCCAGCCCCGACAACGGCCACGACGGATGTTTCGCACCGATTGCCCTTGCAGCCGGCCGGCGCCGCCCACATCGCAAAGCGGGGTTGACGTGATCCTGTCCATCGTCATCGTCAGCTATAACACACGCGAACTGCTCGCGCGCTGCGTGCATTCCGTGATCGCCGCTACCGACGTGAGCCACGAGATCATCGTCGCGGACAACGCTTCCAGCGACGGCTCCCCCGGCCATATCCGCGCCCTGTTCCCCGGTGTTCGAGTCATGGAGCTTGGTTCGAACCTTGGATTCGGCGCAGCGAACAACGCAGCGGTGAAAATCAGCAGCGGCGAGTTGTTGATGTTTCTGAATTCAGACACTGAAATCCGGCCGCATGCCTTGGATCGCATGGTCGCCTTTTTCCAGCAGCATCCGCAGGTCGGCATCGCCGCACCCAACGTGGTCTATCCCGACGGCCGATTTCAACTGGCCGCCGGAGCGCTGCCCGGTCTGATGCAAGAGTTTCTCGACCGCCGCATTCATCAAAGATTGAACGCCGGTGATGAGGCGCTGCGCAGGCGGCTGCGCGAACAGTATCGCCGGCCGAGACAGGTGGGCTGGGTGACCGGCGGCTGCCTGATGATCCGTCGCAACCTGTTCACCCGATTGAACGGGTTCGATGAAGAGATGTTCATGTATTTTGAAGACAAGGATCTGTGCAAACGGGCGCTGGACCTGCACTGGCAAGTGATGACCGTTCCCGATGCAGAGATCATCCATGTGCTGGGAGGAAGCTCCGCCGGCGCCGGCGGACGGCTGAGAGCGGTGTATCGGCAAAGCCAGCGCCGCTATTATCAAAAACATCTCGGCTGGCTTTCTAATAAAGGACTCTTGTTCTATCAGGCAATGTCGAAATGAGCCGCCGTATTCGCATTTTAGAAATCATCAATGAGGCCACCATCGGCGGCGGACAAACCCATGTGCTGCAGTTGGCCTCAGGTCTGGATAGAAACCGGTTCGCTGTCAGCGTTGCCTGCACGGACAACGGCCCGCTCACGGAACAGCTGCGCGCCATCGATGTGCCGGTACATCCGTTTGCCATTTCGTCATTCGCCTCGCCATCCACGCTGCGAGCCATGGTTCGGCTGCTGGCCGATAGGCGGATCGATATCGTGCACACGCACGGCGGCATCGCCGGAGTTTGGGGACGGCTGGCGGCCTGGGTCGCGAAAACGCCGGTCTGCATCCACACGCTGCACGGCATTCACTATCTTCACTACCGCAGCCGGTTCAAACGAATCCTGTTTATCAGCCTGGACCGGCTGTTGGCCATCGGCACGGAGAAAATCATCTGCGTCTCCGAAGCGGATCGGCAGGCGGGCATCGCCGCAGGCTGTTTTCCCGCTGACCGGGCGGTGCTGATCCGCAACGGCATTCCAGTTCCCTCCCTGCCGGCCGATTTCACCGGCCAGGGCAAAAGAACAGAGCTCAGTCTTCCGGCCGCAGCCGTGGTCATCGGCACGGTCGGACGATTGCATAGGCAAAAAGGCCAGAGACGGTTTCTCGAGGCGATCCACATCGTGCGGCAGGAAATTCCGGATTTGATCGCCCTGGTGGTGGGCGACGGCCCGCTGCGCAGCGAATTGCAGACCCGCACTCGTGAGCTGGGCCTGCAGGATCATGTCCGGTTTCTTGGATCCCGTCGTGATGTTGCGGAACTCATCGCGCTGATGGACGTATTTGTCCTTAGTTCGGAATGGGAAGGCATGCCCCTCAGCCTGCTCGAAGCCATGGCGCTTGAACGGCCGGTGGCTGCCTTTGCCATTCCAGGGGTGACTGAAGCGGTACGAGACAACGAATCAGGCGCGCTGGCAAAGCCACAGGATGCCGGATCGCTGGCGCAAGCGATCCTGCGTCTGCTCCACGACCGCGAGCAGGCACGCCGGCTGGCGAAAACGGGCCGGCAGATTTTTTTCGACCACTTTCAGGAAGAGAAAATGGTGCACGCCACAGCCGAACTGTACGCCAGTCTGTATGACGCCGGCGTGGCCGAAGAACCAACTAGATGAACGGATGAACCCTATGGCCGTCGCACTGATTCATGATTGGCTGACCGGCATGCGAGGGGGAGAAAAGGTTCTCGAAACCCTGTGCGGTCTTGTGCCCGATGCGGATATTCACACCCTGGTGCACCTTCCGGGATCGGTCTCCGCGGCGATCGAAAGCCGGCCCATCATCACCTCTTTCATACAGAAGCTGCCCGGCGTCAAATCCGGCTACCGCAGTTATCTTCCGTTGTTTCCCACAGCGGTGGAGCGGTTTGACCTGAGCGCCTACGATCTGGTCCTCTCCTCCAGCCATTGCGTGGCCAAAGGAGTCGTTCCGCGGCCCGATGCGTTTCACCTCTGCTATTGCCACACGCCCATGCGCTATGTCTGGGACCAGTACCCCCAGTACTTTGCGCCGGAAAAAATGAACGCAGTGAAAAAACGGCTGGTGCCTTTGTTTACCAATTATCTGCGTATGTGGGATGTAACCAGCAGCGTCCGTGTCGACCGTTTTGTCGCCAACTCGTGCCACGTCGCAGGCCGAATCCTTAAATACTATGGCCGTCGCAGCGATGTGGTATATCCTCCGGTGGCCACCCAGCACACGCAAATCTCGGAAACCGATGACGGCTATTTTTTGATCGTGTCGGCGTTCGCGCCTTACAAACGGCTCGACATCGCCATCGCCGCGTTCAACCAGCTGAACGAAAAATTGATCATCGTCGGCTCTGGACCGGAAGAAAAACGGCTCAAGGCTCTGGCAGGACGCAACATCGAGTTCACCGGCTGGATCGACGCGCAACAGCTGCACAACGCATATGCCCGCTGCCGGGCTCTGATCTTTCCCGGTGAAGAGGATTTCGGCATGGTGCCGGTGGAAGCTCAGTGCTGGGGCAAGCCGGTCATCGCTTTCGGCAGAGGCGGTTCGCTGGAAACCATCGCCGGCCACTGGGCGGACAGCGGACGGAAACCTGCAGCCACCTGCACCGGTTATTATTTCAGAAACCAGACTGTGAAGGATCTCATCCAGGCGGTGGAGGCTTTTTCGCGCTGGCAGCCGAATCCCAAAGCGATTCGCAAACACGCGCTGCGTTTTGACACCGCCGTCTTTATCAAAGCCATGAATAAACTGATCCAGGAACGGAAGCGGCTATGAAGACCGCCAGAGTTAAAACCGATCTTCTCATCCCATTCATCCAACTGGCGACCGACGCCGGAGCCGTCATCGGCGCGTTTCTCTTTTCCTACTGGTTGCGCTTTCACTCGCCGATGGTGAGCGTGGTGCCGGTGACCAAGGGATTCCCTGCATTCCAGGTCTATGTGCTGAGCTCGCTGGTGGTTTTCCTCATCTGGGCGTTTGTGCTCAAATCCCTGGGCATGTATGGTCCGAACCGGAACGTCGGCGCTGTGGATGAACTGATCCTCATTTTTAAAGGGGTAACCCTGGGCATGCTCATCGTCACAGCGGCCGCTTTTTTCTACCGCGGCTTTTCCTACTCCCGCGTCGTCTTTGCGCTGATCTGGGCTTTTGCGATTCTGTTTCTCTTCGTTGTCCGCCTGGTGCTGCTGAAAATTGAAACCCGTTTGCATCGGAAAGGCC
This sequence comes from Candidatus Zhuqueibacterota bacterium, assembly GCA_022706175.1. The sequence goes on from JAKJDB010000119.1 coordinate 4,270, forward strand.
AGCACATGCTCAGAGGTCTGATCGTAGGTACCAGCCCTTGGAGCCTCACTTTGCTGGAACGGATTCGCCGGCATCCCGGCTTTGGCATTGACCTGATCGGCTATGCCGGCGACAATCCCCTGCTGTCCAGCCACATCGCCTGTCTGGGCACTCTGCCCCATCTTCGCCGGCTGGTGGAGACGCATCACATTGACCTGGTGTTCATCGCCCTGTCGAAAAACGAGGACACGCTGGTGCAGGAATGCATGAATGCCTGTGCAGGGCTGAACATCGGTTTTTATATGATCCCCCCCTCTTTAGAGCTGATGAGCAGCCGTATGGCCATTCAGGAGATCGGCGGCGTGCCGATGTTCAAAATCAAAGAGCCGGCGGTTACAGGATGGAACCGGGTGTTCAAACGGACCTTTGATCTTGTCTTCAGCGCCTTGGCGCTGCTGATGATCTGGCCGATTCTGGCTCTCCTCGCTCTTGCCGTCAAGCTGGGCTCCCGGGGAACCGTGTTCTATAGCCAGCGGCGCGTGGGACTCGACGGCTGCGAGTTCGACTGTTTGAAATTCCGCACCATGTACATGGATGCAGAAGCCAAGACCGGCCCGGTCTGGACGCAAGAGCATGATCCCCGCGTCACGCCGATCGGACGGTTCCTGCGCCGGTTCAGCCTCGACGAGCTGCCGCAGCTCTTCAATGTACTCAAGGGGGAAATGAGTCTGGTGGGCCCCAGGCCGGAGCGACCCCATTTTGTCGAACAGTTTCAGCAAAGCATTCCCAAATATCTGGAGCGCCATCGCGTCCGGTCGGGCATGACCGGATGGGCGCAGGTGAGCGGTCTGCGGGGAAACGTCTCCATCGAAGAACGCACCAAGTACGACGTCTACTATGTCGAAAACTGGTCGCTGCTGTTCGACATCAAAATCATATTGAAAACCATCTGGTCGGTCATTCAGGGTGAAAACAGCTATTGACCGGCTCACCATAAAAAAAGGCGCGAGAAGAATCCCGCACCTTTTTGGCTGTTGTGATCTGCCTATTTGATCAACAGCATGCGCCGCAGTTGAGTGAAAGAGTGCGTATGACCGAACGCCTGCAGACGATAGAAATAAACGCCAGAGGCCGCCTTTTCACCGCGCTCGTTGCTGCCGTCCCATTGAACGCTGTGCTTGCCTGCGGCCAGCGAACCGTTGACCAGCTGCTTGACTTCACGCCCCAACATATCATAGACTGTCAAAAGAACCATACCCGGCTGCGCCAGAGTGAAATGGATCTGGGTGGACGGATTAAAGGGATTGGGATGGTTCTGCTCCAGCGCAAACCGCTCAGGCTGAACGACGGGTTTAGCCGCCTCTGTGGTTCCGGCTGAGGTCATCAGCGTCAGTCCGTAGACATTGAGCGTGCTGCTTAGAACAAGGGAGGTGGAGAGCGTCGGAGCGCTCTCATAGCCGGCCACAGAGGCCGAGACCACATAAGAGTCCGCCGGCAAGCCTTGCACAGTGTAGCTGCCGTCTTCCGACGTGACCGAAGCGGCCACCACCTCTTCTCCTGATTGAAGAACGATCAAAGCGCCTTCGATGGCTGATCCGGACTGATCGAGAACCCGGCCGGCCAACTGGTACGCGCCGATCGGCTGCGGACAAAGCCCGATGTCCACGCCGGTGATCTCCTGCCCGGTCACGACCTCGATCGGCTTGGCCTCTTTCCAGGTGCGTGCGTCATCGTAAAATTCGGCTTTGTACCCGGCCGCATGGATCAGCAGCAAGTACTTGGCCGGCGGCAGACCTCGCAGCACATAGGCGCCATCCTCACCGGTGATCGCTTTTCTGATCCGGCCGCGGCTTGACACCGGCATGGCCATGATATGCGCGCCGGGCAAAGGCAACTTGGTGCTGTCATCGATCACCAGTCCGGAGAGGCTGACCGGCAGGGGTTCTATTTTTCCCAGTTTGAAATCGATGCCGTCCGCCATCTGCGAAGAGGCCAGCACGATTTGTTTTGCCTCCCGCCGGCTGGCGACGCTGTCAAACCACTGCGGAACATAACCGGCAATGACTGCGCTGACCAGGTAAGCGCCGGGCGGCAGACCGCTGATGAGATACCGGCCTTCTTCATTCGTGAGACCGCGCGTTCGTATGCGTCCGCGCACGGATTGCACTTCGATAACCGCATCCGCAATGGGCTGATCATTGTCCGCATCAGTTACCTGTCCCTGGAGAGCGGCGCCGGCGCCCAGAGTAAAATCGATTCCGGTCACGCTGTGGCCGCTCTCCATGGTCACCAGGTCAGCCTGGCGCAGAGAATCAGCCTCCTGCCAATATTCCCGTACGTATCCTTCTGCTTGCGCTTCCACCACATAACGGCCGGAAGGCAGACCGGTGAAAACATAGAATCCATCGTCCAGACTGACGGTTTGAAAGTATCGCTGCCGGCCGATGTTTTTTTCCTCATTGTAGACACGAATGGCTGCGCCGGCGATCGGTGCACCGGTGACCGCGTCCAGCACGTGGCCGCTCAGACTGCCCCAGGCGGTCAGGGCGAAATCGACCGGGCTGTGCATACCCGCACTCACAGCCACCGGTGTGGCCAGATCCATGGCCGTTGCGTTGTCAAACCATTCGGCTGCATAGCCGTAGGCCTCAGCGCTCACTCGATACCGACCGGGCGGCACCGATAGAGTGTAAATGCCCAGCTGGTCGCTGCGGGCGTGACCTGCGACAGCCCGTCGTTTGTCACCCGGCTGAGAGGCTTCATAGACCGCAACCCAGGCGTTGGCGATGGGCGCGCCGGTCGCCTCAGCGGTAATGATGCCAGTGATCGCGCTGGCTTGATCCAGAGTAAAATGGATGGCGGTTTTTTCCTCCGGCGCCGTCACCGTTACGGTGTCGGCCTCATTGCCGGCAGCCGCCTCCTGATAGTATTCGGGAATGTATCCTTCACGGGACGCCTTGAGCAAATAATCGCCTGTGGCCAGACCGCTGAGGCGATAGAGTCCCGC
>JAKJDB010000120.1 GCA_022706175.1 Candidatus Zhuqueibacterota bacterium
CGGCTGCGGTCTATGAAAAACCGGAGATCACGTTTGCCCGCGAGCACTGCCGCACCGCCGGTCTGGCGGACGACCGCTATCTAACCTTCTTTGGCCTCTATCTGTTCACCCCGACGATCTTTACCATCCTTGGGCAACACATACAACAGAATCTCCGTGAGCGGGGCGAAATACAGTTGACCACGGCCCAGGCTGAGTTGATCCGGCGGGAAGGCGCGCTGGCGGTCGAGGTGGACGGACTTCGCCTGGACATGGGCACACCGCGCGGCTATTTGGAAACACAGCTACGGTTGGCCATGTCCGGCCCCTTGGCCGCAGAGATCTCCGCCCTCATTCCACCGTCCCCTGAAACCGGGGCGGCAGGTTCCTGATTGAATCCGGCGAATCCCATGAACATTCGCATACGCTACATAGACGGCCTCAGGCTGAAACGAGCCATCATCGCTTCAGCGCAGCGCATACTTGACATGCGTGAAGAGTTGAATGAGATCAACGTCTTTCCGGTGGCGGATGGCGACACCGGCACCAATATGGCCGCCACCATGCATGCGATCATCGACCGTGCCGCCGCCTGTCAGGAGGGTTCGCTCTCTGAGGTTTGCCGGTCCATCGCAGACGGCGCTCTGGAGGGCAGCCGCGGCAATTCCGGCGCCATACTGGCACAATTTTTTTCCGGCCTGGCTGACGCCTGTGAAGGCCGGGAAAGGCTGTCGAGCCCGGCCTTCGCCGATGCGGTGCACGTGGCCGTGGAGCGGGCGTTTGAGGCCCTGAGCAATCCGCGCGAGGGCACCATTCTGACGGTCATGCAGGACTGGGCGATACAGCTGAACCGGCAGGCAGAGGTCGAGTCCGATTATGTGGCGTTGCTGCAAAACGCATTGCAGCGCGCCCGGATCTCCTTGGCCGAAACTCCGCAGAAATTGAAAGTGTTGAAAAAAGCGGGCGTGGTCGACGCCGGGGCACAGGGATTCGTTCATCTGCTGGAAGGGCTGAGCGATTTCATCAGTTCCGGAAAAGTGGCGGCGCTGAAAGCCGGCGCGCATCTCGGCGAGCGCATTAAAGGGTTTCACCTGCGCAAAGCGCACGGTACGATCCGGTTCCGCTACTGCACCGAGTTTCTGTTCGAGGTGGAAGCGCTGCAGCGCGCTACGGTGCAGGAACAGCTGAACAGCTTCGGCGATTCGCTGATCATCGTTTCCAGCGGCCGCAGATGGCGGGTGCATATTCACACCAATGATCCGCAGGCCGTCTTTGCTCAGGCGGCGCGATGGGGAAGGGTCAGCAACACTAAAATCGAAGATATGCGCGGTCAACACAGCGCTGCGATCGCCCATGACGCCGAACCGCGGATCGCGCTGGTCACCGACTCTACCTGCGATCTTCCTGAGGAAACGTTGCAACGCTACCGGGTTCAGGTGGTGCCGGTGCAGGTGATGATGGGAGACAAATCTCTGCTGGACCGGGTGGAGATCTCCACCTGGGAAATCTATCGCGCCTTGAAGGCCGGACAGCCGCGCATCAGCACTTCGCAGCCCTCGCCGGCCAGCTATTCGGCGATCTATGAATCTCTGGCAGACCGGTTTCAATCCATCATCTCTTTGCATCTGTCCGGTGCGTTGAGCGGCACCCTGAATGCGGCGCAGACCGCCGCCCGTTCGTTTGCGCAGCGCATCAAGATCGAGGTGATGGATTCGCGGACGACCTCGGTCGGATTGGGGCTGTTGGTGGCGGAGGCAGGCCGGTTGATTGAACAGGGGTTCAATCACGAGGACGTGCTGCGCCGGCTGCGCATCGCCATCGCTCACTCCCGCCTGTATGTCTGCATTCCAACGCTCAAGTATCTTATGCGCAGCGGGCGCTTGACCAAATCGCGCGGCCTGCTGGCCACGCTGATAAACGTCAAACCGATCATCAGCCTGGACTCTGAGGGCCGCATCATCGAGGCCGGTCGCGTCATCGGATTGAATCGGTTGTGGAAAAAAACGGTCGGCCTGTCGATTCACTATGCCGAACAGGTGGTGGATCCGCGCATTCAGATCGCTCACGCATTGGACGAGGAGCGCGCTGAATGGTTTCGCGATCGAATAAAAAGCATTTTTCCGGGCAAGGATATCCCGATCGTGGAGGCCTCGCCGGCCTTGGGTCTGCATGCCGGCATCGGAAGCATCGCCGTGGCCGTCCTCGGGGATCCCGCTCATCAATTGCGGGTTTGATCCACGTTAGAAAAAAAAGGAAAAGAGTATGTTGCCGGTCCTCTTGGTTTTGCTCCTTGCTTATCTTTTGGGCTCTCTGCCGACCGCTCTGGTGGTCGGCAAGGTGATGCGCGGCATCGATATCCGCCAGCACGGCAGCGGCAACGCCGGCGGAACGAATGTGTTCCGCGTGCTCGGCTGGAAACCCGGGCTATTTGTCATGCTGATGGATGCGTTCAAGGGATTCGTCTCCGCCTACTGGCTGCCTCGCCTGGCTTTTTCCGCCGCGGTCCTTCCGCAGGACACCCTATGTCTGTTCTGCGGCCTGGCGGCGATCATCGGTCACATCTGGACAGTGTTCGCCGGATTTCGCGGCGGCAAGGGCGTCGGCACAGCAGCGGGCGTTCTGCTGGCGCTTTATCCGCCACTGGTGGTGCTCATATGCTTTGTGGTTTTTCTCGTTGTGCTGGCCCTTACGCGCATCGTTTCGATCAGCTCCATCAGCGCGGCCGTCGCCTTTCCGGTCGTGTCGAGCATTCTCAAGTACGGCGCCGGCCGGCCGATCTCGGCCACGTTGTATTATTTCAGTTTTTTTGCCGCGCTGTTGATCGTTTACACCCACCGCAGCAATATCCGGCGGCTGTTGAACGGAACGGAAAACAAATTCGGTAAAAAGGGCAAGCCGGCCCAGCCCGCAGGATAGGCGGCCATGGATCACATCCGACTGCTGTTCCTGGGAACCGGCGCGGCCCTGCCGTCCCCGCGCCGCATGCTGCCGGCCCTGGCATTGATACTGGACGGCCAGGTGGCGTTGTTCGATTGCAGTGAAGGCACGCAGATGCGGATGCAGCAAGCAGGCCTTTCCCCTGCCCGCATCCGTCATATCTTTATCAGTCATCTGCACGGCGATCATCTTTTCGGCCTGCCCGGCCTGATCACGTCACAGCATCTGCTCAAGCGCAGCGAACCGCTGCATGTGTACGGACCGGCGGAACTGGAACTGTTTCTGCGAACGGTTTATCAGGTCACACAGCACCATGTGTCCTTCCCGGTGATCCTGGTTCCCTGCCCACCGCAGGCGGATCAGACCTGGACGCTGGAGGGCTTTTCCGTGCAATCGCTGCCCCTGGATCACGGACCGTCGTGTTTTGGTTATCGTTTTATCGAACACGATCGTCCGGGCAAATTCGACGCCGACCGCGCCCAAGCTCTGGGACTTCCGAACAACGATCTGCGCACTGCGCTTATTCATGGTGAGACTGTCGAGTGGGACGGCAGGCGCATTAGACCGGAAGAAGTGGTAGGGCCGGCACAGAAGGGACGCACCATCGCCTATTGTACCGATACTCGTCCGTGCGAAAACGTGCGTATCTTGGCGCGGAATGCCGATGTGCTGATCCATGAAAGCACCTTTCATCCTGATCAGGAGGCATTGGCCGAGGAGACCGGCCACAGCACCAGCCGGCAGGCGGCGGAAAGCGCTGCAGCCGCCGGCTGCCGTCAGCTCTATCTCTATCACATCAGCGGGCGTCAGGACGACCGGTCAGAGGTGGAGATGCTGGAAGCCGCGCGCTCGATCTTTCCGGCAACAGAAATGCCCCTGGATTATGGCTGTTATCCGGTCCCGGTTCGAGAGCCGCTATGATCAGCGTGCAGAAAGGCTGGGGCGCCAGACTGTTGATCCTCACGGTGGGTTTGTGTTCGATTTCCGTTTCCTCTGTTTTGATCAAGTTGTGCGACGCCCCGGCGCTGGTCATCGCCAGCTATCGCCTCACCCTGGCCGCGCTGTTCTATGGTTTGCTGGCCTGCAGCCGGGCGCGCCGGCCCTATGCGAAGGTCAGCGCATCGCAGGTACGATGGGCTGTTTTTTCCGGATTGTTTCTCAGTCTGCATTTTATCGCCTGGATCTCCTCGCTCGAGTTCACCTCGGTCGCCAGCTCGGTGGTTTTGGTACAGACCGCGCCGGTCCTGGTCGCGATCGGGAGTTATCTTTTTTTTCGTGAAAAAGGCGCAGCGCTGATGTTCGCAGGCATTGCCCTTTGCTTGGCCGGAAGCCTCTTCATCAGCCATCAGGACTATCGGGCGGCGCAGAGTTCTCTGCTGGGCGATGCGCTCGCTGTCCTCGGCGCCTTTGGCGCTGCCGGCTACCTGCTGATCGGACGCACGCTGCGGCCGGTCCTGAGTACGATCATTTACGTCAGCTTGGTCTATTCCGCCGCTGCCGCGGCCACGTTGATGATCACTGTCCTGTTCTCTTATCCTCTTTGGGGATATTCAGCACGGACGGTGGGGTTGTTTTTTTTGATCGCTCTATTTCCGCAGATCGTCGGTCACACCACGCTGAACTGGGCGTTGAAGCATTTTTCCGCCACCACGGTTTCCATCATGACCCTGGCAGAGCCCATCGGCGCGACGATCCTGGCCTATATGATTTTGCACCAGCCGGTGGGCTGGATCAAAATGGCCGGTGGGGTGGTTATTTTAAGCGGCATCGCCTTGACCCTGGTTTCTGAAAACAGATCGGATTAATCTCATGTCGTCCACTCGAACCGTGTACATCGTTTATCGCGGGGGCCAAAATCAGCAAGAGGTCCGGCGCCTGCTGGCTCAGGGCCCGAACCATTGGCGACTGGTCCAGAGCCTCGAACCAGGATCCGATGGATCCATTATCGTTCTCCTCGATGAGGAGAGCGCTGAGAGGTCACCGCAGCATGTTGACGTTTTGCAGACAGGGGCCGGCGTGCTGCAACTCATCGGCCCGGAGCAGGAACCGAAAGAGTTCTCCTCACAGCAGGTTCGCTATCTGGAGACCCCGTTAACGCGCTGGCGGCTCTTTTCCGCCATCCATCAATTGGCTGCAGAGCTGGACATGAATCGGCAGCTGCACTACCTGCAACAGGAGCTGGATCTGCGCAGCCGCGAACTGTCCGATCTGAATAAAATAGGCGTAGCCCTTTCTGCAGAGCGCGACGCGATCAAATTGCTCGAGTTGATCTTGAGCAAAGCGCGTGAGATCACCGCTGCGGACGCAGGCAGTCTGTATCTGATCGAAAAAATACCGGACGCGGTCAGTCGCGAGGGCGACCCCTGGGCGGACAAGCAGCTGCGCTTCAAGCTGGCGCAGAACGATTCGCTGCGCATCGATTATCAAGAGTTCGTCCTGCCCATTCAGCGCCAGAGCATGGCGGGCTATGCGGTGGTCTCCGGCAATCCGCTCAACATCGCCGACGCCTACCATCTGCCGAAGGGGAGCGAGTTTCAGCACAACCGCAGTTTTGATGAGCGCACCGGCTATCATACACAGTCGGTGCTCTGCATTCCGATGAAAAGCCATCAGGGTGAATTGATCGGAGTGCTGCAACTGATCAATCGCAAGCAACGAATGGATGTCTCGCCGGCCGCGCGGCCGCAGATCGTGCCGTTCGATGATCGCTGTGTCGAGTTGGCCTCCTCCCTGGCCGGCCAGGCGGCGGTGTCCATCGAAAACATGCGTTTGTATGAGGATATCAAGCGGCTCTTTGAAGGATTTATTTTGGCCTCGGTGCACGCCATCGAACAACGGGATCCGACCACCTCAGGTCATTCTGAGCGAGTGGCGGTCCTCACGGTGGCGATGGCGGAACAGGTCGATCGCTCGGACCACGCGCCGTTTTTGACCGTTCATTTCAGCCGGGATGATCTCCAGCAGGTCAAATATGCCGCGCTGCTTCATGATTTCGGTAAAATCGGAGTGCGCGAACATGTGCTGGTAAAAGCCAAAAAGCTCTATCCGGAACAGTTGGAGATGATCAAGCTGCGTTTCCGCTATCTAAAAAAGATGCTGGAGGCCAAAACCTCGCGGGAAAAAATATCTTGTCTGCTGTCCAGGGATGCGAAACAGGTACAGGCCATCCTTGGCCGTCTGGATCAGCGGTTTATGACCGAGCGGCATGATCTGGACGGCCTTTTGCAGTTCATCCTCGAGGCCAATGAACCGCGGGTCTTGCCGGAGAACGACCGGTCGCAGCTTTTTGCGTTGGGACAAAAAATCGTGCAAGACGAGGAAGACGCCACCCCGTTATTGAATCCTGATGAAATACAGCTGTTGTCCATCAACCGCGGCAGCCTGAGCGAAAAGGAGCGGCTGGAAATAGAATCGCATGTGACACACACCTATAACTTTCTCAGTCGCATCCCTTGGGCGGCGTATCTTCGTGATGTGCCGCTCATCGCCTATGCGCATCATGAAAAGCTCGATGGAAGCGGCTATCCCCGCCACCTGCCCGGCGCACAGATCCCGTTGCCATCAAAGATCATGGCCATAGCGGATATCTATGACGCGCTGACGGCGTGGGACCGACCGTATAAGAAGGCGGTTCCGCCTGCCAAAGCTTTGGCTATTCTCGAGGAGGAGGTCAAGGGGGGCAAGTTGGACGCAGCCCTGTTCACTCTGTTCGTCGAGGCGGAAATCTACAAGCTGGTTAATCGGGCCGCGCCCTGACAAAAGATGTTGACTTTTAGTTCAATCCTTTATAAATTATTGTTGTAACAAACCCACATTATCTGCATTCTACCCTTTTTTGAAGATAGAGATCGGTTAACCATATACTTGTCTTCGCCTACGCCATCATCCACTGCACATAATCCCATACGGTAAATGAAAGAGATTCGGGTTACAAATTTACCGTTTTTGTCGAATCCAGGAGTCCCTATGGAGAACCCCTCTTCAGCCATCACCTCGATGCAAGCGCTTTCTCAGGTCATCGCCGGCTACGACGGCTATGAGCAAAGCCTGCACAGAGAGGGCACGGATCTTAAAATCCGGCACCATTTACAGCAGCGGATCAAGGCGTTGCTCAAAAGCCTCGAGTCCGCGCCGCAGGCCGTTTTGTCTGAAGATCAGCAGCGGCTGCAGGAGCTCATTTTGAGCACCCGGCGCAAACTCGGCACGATCTATCAGAGTCTGGCCACTCCGACTTATCTGGGCGGAGGGTTTTTTTCCCAGGACCGGCTTGCTGACCGCCGCCTGCAGCGGGTGTACGAGTTTGAACGGGCGATGATTATCGAGTTGGAAAA
>JAKJDB010000121.1 GCA_022706175.1 Candidatus Zhuqueibacterota bacterium
CTGCGGCGCATCACCAGGTTCGGACCAAACAGACGTGCCTCGCGAATTTCGCCTGTGGCCCACAGCAGGTACTCATCATCCTCCCATTCGGCGCCGTAGCAAACATTGCGCGCCGGAATGTTGGAAACCCGGCCATGCAATCCCAACTCCTCATCCATCTCTTCATCGATATCCGCGGCGCCCGCCTGAGTCAGTCCACAGGTGACCACCAGTCCGCCGCCATAGTTCCACAACCAGCCGATGTCATGGCGGTCATAAAAAGCCGGCGCCACCGCACCTGCCGGCGAAAGCCAGGCAAGCGGCAAACCGTTAAAAGTGGCATCGAAAACATCCAATCCCCGATCAGCCAGCACGGTAAAAGCAAATCCGCTTCCAGTCCTGAATTCAAGGGCTCGAACACCTCGCTCATTGCCATTACTCAGCTCTACCGGACGAACCCCCGCTATCTGCGACATGTCGCCGATATAACGGGCCAGCTCTCTTTTGCTGTAGTGTCTTCCTAAATAGGTAGCCACAGTGCACCCTTTTCCATTGAAAATTGTTGTTTGTGTTTTTTAACATAACATTTTTCCCAGAAAAAGTCAAGCTACAAAACGGGTGTTTTTTAAAACTTTGTTACCTGGTCGGTCATTGAAGGCCGGCGCTCTGGCCATGCCGTGAAAGCCGCAACAGCCTGTTTTGTCGCGCGTGACGACTGATGCATGAAACAATTCACTGTCATTTCGACAGCCGTGACAAAAAAATTTTGGCAAAATTTGCCAATTTGTCAGGCAGAAAGCCAAAAAATGAAACACCCATTAACCTACAAATAATGATAAATTTGAAACGACTGAAATCTATTGGCATAAATGTTGCAATGAGCAGGATGTAACCGCTAGACGGGGGATTTACACGAGCTCAAATAGTAAAGGAGGATAGAACTATGAACATCGTACGTTGGCGTCCATTTCCCGAAATTTCCACCATGCAGCGCGAAATCAACCGGCTGTTTGACGGATTTATGGGAAATATTGACAATCAGGAGGAGCTGCACGGCTCCTGGCGTCCGGATGTGGATATCAAAGAGACGGCGGATGCCGTGGTGATTTTGGCGGAACTGCCCGGCATGCAAAAGCAGGACATCAAACTGACGATCAGAGACAACATGCTGCAGATCTCTGGAGAGAAAAAGCAGGTCTCTGAGAGCAAGGATGAAACCTATCACCGCATCGAGCGCGCCACAGGAGCATTTTGCCGTACCTTCACTCTACCCTCCCTGGTGGAGGCCGGCAAGATCAGCGCGACGTTTAAAGACGGCGTGCTGCAGGTGCACCTGCCCAAGGCAGAACAGGCAAAACCGAAAGAGATCAGCATCAAAACCGAATAACCAACCGCGTTAACCGGGCCGCGAATGAGCGCTCATCGAAAGAGATGAATAGGCGCATTCATTCGCGGCCTTTTTCATTCGAAGGTTCATCACACCCCTCTTTTTTTATTTCTCTCGATCAGCAGGTCCATCGGGTACAGCGCGGGGCCGGAGTTCCTGCTGCTGCTGAAAGGTGACCAGCGTATTGGCCGGCACGGATTCCGTGATCCAGGTGTTGCCGCCGATAATAGAGTTTTCACCGATGACCGTGCCGCCGCCGAGAATGGTGGCGCCGGCGTAGATGGTTACGTTGTTGCGAATGGTAGGATGCCGTTTTCCACCTTTGACCACGGTGCCATCGGGGTTGCGCGGAAAGGAGAGCGCGCCCAGCGTCACGCCCTGATAGATTTTAACGTCATTGCCGATCTCGGTGGTTTCACCGATGACCACCCCGGTCCCGTGATCGATAAAAAACCGGTCCCCGATGGTGGCGCCGGGATGAATGTCGATGCCGGTTCGCAGATGAGCCCATTCGGACATCATGCGCGCCACCATGGGCACCTGCAGAAGGTGAATCTCGTGGCTGACCCGATGGACGGCCATCGCATAGATGTACGGGTAACAAAGAATGACCTCCTCCACGCTGCGGGCAGCGGGATCGCCGTCATAGCCGGCCATCACATCGCGGCTCAAACGGTGGCGAATCTCCGGCAAACGGGCCAGCAACGTGGCGGCGTGCTGTTCCGCCAACTGCAGGCAACTCTGCTGATCGCACTGTTCGGTCCGGCAGTGGGACTGCAGGGCGCGGCAAAAAACATTGATGCAGCGCAGCAGCAGAGAATCCATGGCGCCCTGGACATAAAAGAGCATATGTGCATGTCTGGACACTCTCTGGCCATAAAAGCCGGGGAACAGTAGCTGCATGAAATCATCCAGCAGGCGAATGATGGAGCGTTGATTCGGCAGATTCTTTTCATCCATTCGGTTGATGCCGCCATGCCTCTGATAGCTGGCGACCAGAGCCTGACTGGCGTCAGCCAAAAGGTCTGCAGTTGTTTTCATAGATTCTCCACAAACAGAAAAATTCTTAAACCGGTTCCCGAGGGCTGCGAGTGATATACTCGCAGCCCAAGCCGTCGGCTCAAGTGCTGCGTGCAATCCGTTCGGCTGCAGCCGCATCGGCATACCATTCCACCTGTCCCTGCACCGGTCGCACCCGACCGGCAGGCAGAGAACGGCCGCGAAAAATGGCCTCCATCACTTCTGCCTTGCCAGGGCCGTTGACAAGAAAAAAAACATGCTTCGCCTGATTCAACAGCGGCAACGTAAAGGTGATGCGCCACGCCTGCAGTTTTTCCACCCAATTGGAGACCACCCATCGGTCGGTGTTATCCAGGGCGGCCGAGCCGGGGAACAATGAAGCGGTATGTCCGTCCTCACCCACGCCCAGTAGAATGAGATCAAAAGCCGGCGGCTCGCCCAAATGTTCGACCACTTTTTTCTCATACTCAGCCGCCGCCTGGTCCCTATCGCCGGATTCCGTGGCCACGCGAAAAATCTGCGTCTCTGCGATGGCGAGCGGATCCAGCAGATTCTCACGCGCCAGACGATAATTGCTCTGTGGATCATTCAGGGGAACCCATCGTTCATCGTTCCAGAAGAAATCGATCCGGCTCCAATCGATCGTGGTGCGGTGATTTTCAGCCAGAATGCGATAAAACAGCTTGGGCGTCCCTCCGCCGGCCAGGGCTACACGAAACCGGCAGGCATGGTCAAGCGCATGAACGGCTAATTCGCAAAATCGGCGGGCAGCCAGGTCTGCCGATCCATGGGCATCCTCAGCGGTGTGCAAAATCCAAGCCTGCGAGAATGTCATCGTCAGGCTCCTCCGGCATTGGGGGCTGCAGGCGGTTCCTGTACAGGCTCCGCTTGGGCCAGCAATCGGCTGGTGCGAATAAACAGCTCATCCTCCTGGGCCACATCCAGTTCCTGAACAAGCAATTCGCTCTCTGTCCTCTGTGGAATTTGCAGGATCACAACTTCCTCATCAGAACGGCGGCACTCGATCTCCAGGGAGTTGATTCGGCGCGCCTGCAGGCGCACGGTTTTTCCCCCGCACTGAGTGAACAGGGTGACGCTGACCAAGCCGGTCTGCCCCACCTTTGCCTTTGGAAATGCGAACGACGTGCAGATGGAACCCGCCGGCCCGGTAAAATCCGGCTGCGCATGTACGCGCAGGCGCCATTGCAACACTGTGGCCAGCCAGGCCAACAGCCAGCCGGCAGCAGGGGAAAAGCCGGCCGGCGTCGTTTGAAATTCAATCCGGTCGATGCCCTGGAGCAAGGCAGCGCCCTCCTGTGCGTCAAAAAACTGTGCCAGCGCCTCCCGCCAACCGGTCAGCGAGGCCCAGGTAAGGTCCATTATTCGCGCCTGCGGCTGATGGTGCACGATCCATTGCGCCAGAGAACAGTGGTCCTGCCACCCAGTGATCCACGCGCCGGATTGGATGATCAACCGATCGATGTTAGGACAAAGGCTGGAAAAAATTTTCTCCCTCGCCTGTGGCGCATCAGGCCACCACAGCAGAACCGGCAGATCCGGCAGCAGCAAAGGCAACACGATGCCCGGCAGTTTGTCCGTCTGCGCCTTAGGACAGTGTAGGGCGATCTGCTCGCAGCAGAGCTGTTTTCCGCCCTGCGAGGATACCCGGCAGTGGGCGGAGATGAACGCCTCGATCGTTTCTCCGGCCGGCTGCAACTGAATGAGGATGATGCGGCCCGGCCGCCGGCGGATCAGCTCCGCAAGAGTCTCCATCATAGTCTGATCGCGCGGCGCTTCGGTGGCGACCAGGATCAGCGTCGAGGTAGCGCTGCGCAGCACTGCGCGCTCGCCGCCCTGTGCCAGGCGCCGCCAAAAATCATTGAGGGCCGATTCAATCTGCGGCAGAGGAGTGGGAATCCCTCCTGCATCCCAATGCGGCGTTTCGGTCATAAGCGCCTCCATCGCCGGCCGACAGGCAGCAGGGTGTCGGCTTCCGCCGGACCCCAGGTCCCAGCGTGGTAGGGAAAGAGGCGGTCGCTGTTCTCCGTCTGCCAGGACTCCAGCAGCGGGGTGACTATTTCCCAGGCCGTCTCGTTTTCATCCAGACGGGTGAACAGCGTGGCGTCGCCGATCAAGGCATCCAGCAGCAACCGCTCGTAGGCGTCCGGCGTGCTCTCCCCAAAACTGGCGCCGTAGCGAAAGTCCATGGTCACAGGCCGCACCCGGCTGCTGGGGCCCGGCACCTTGGAGTCAAAGCGCAGAGAGATGCCCTCATCGGGCTGTATGTTCAGAGCCAGCACATTAGAGGTAGCCTCTTTTTCTGCCTCAGGCCCGAACATCTGCAGCGGTGCATCCTTAAAAACGACGGCGATCTCTGTGGCCTTTTTCGCCAGCCGTTTGCCGGCGCGAAGAAAAAAAGGCACGCCGGCCCAGCGCCAGTTATCGACAAACATTTTCAGCGCCACATAGGTCTCGGTCAAGGAATCCGGCGCCACGCCCGGTTCGCTGCGGTAGCCGATCAGATCGACGCCGGCCAGGGATCCCGGCCCGTATTGACCGCGCACGCTGCGGCAACGCCCATCGGACATCAGCGGCATGGCGCGCAGCACTTTGACTTTTTCATTGCGCACCTCGGTGCCGGCAAAAGTGGACGGCGGCTCCATGGCGGTAAGGCACAGCAGCTGCAACAGATGATTCTGAACGATATCGCGCAAAATGCCTGTCTCTTCAAAAAACCGGCCCCGTCCCTCCATGCCCAGATCCTCCGCCACGATGATCTGCACGTGATCCACATACGAGCGATTCCAGATGGGTTCGAAAATGCCGTTGGCGAAACGAAAGACCAGAATGTTCTGCACCGTCTCCTTGCCGAGATAGTGATCGATACGGAAGAGCTGGTCCTCCTGAAAAACAGCCGTGAGCCGGGCGTTGAGCGAGCGTGCGCTGGCCAGATCACGGCCAAAGGGTTTCTCAACAATCAGCCGGGTCCAGCCCGAGGCCGAGTGGGCCAGTCCGGTCTGCCCCAAATTCATGGCGATGGTTTCATACTGGGAAGGCGGCGTGGCCAGATAGAAAAGATGATGGGCGGGCCGTCGCCCGCTTTCCGCCAGTTTGAACAACAAATCAGAGAGACGCCGGAAGGCGTCCGCCTCGTTGAAATCCCCACGCAAATAATGCAGCCGCCGGCTGAAACGCTGCAGCGCCGCTTCTCCGCCGGAGCGGATGTTATGTCTGAGCGCATCGGTCATTTCGGCGCGAAAGGCGTCGTCATTTTTATCCCGCCGCGCAAAACCAACGATCTCCAGCCCGTTGGGCAGCAGTCCCTGCTGCTCCAGGTTGAACAACGCCGGCGCCAGTTTACGCTGTGTGAGATCGCCGGTTGCACCAAAGATAACCAGCGAACAGGGCTCGATACGTTTGGATAAGCGCATCCCCTGACGCAGAGGATTGGCCATGCTTTTCTCCTTCTTGGAGGGACTGAAAAGGCTTGCTTTTATGCGTTTATTTTAATATATAAAATTTTATTCAATTTATCATTTCATTTTACACCTAGCGTCAGGCCGGTTCAGCGGCGGCTACGGGAGTTCAGTCTGCTATTCACGCCCTTGATCCATGCTGGTGAAAACGTGCGGCGAAAAATTAAAACCTTGATGCTTCCGGCGGTGATCCTCCTGATCGCCGCCGCTCTCCTGCTCAGCTACAGTCTGGTCATCGAACCACAGCAGCACAAGGTCGAGACCATCCCCCTGTTCAGCGCCAAGCTCCCGCAAGGTTTTGACCTGACGGTGGTACAGCTCTCCGACCTCCACATCGGCTCGCTCTCCGCCGAATTTATCGAAAAAACGGTGCGCCGCGTGAGTGAACAAGCACCGGATCTGATCGTCCTGACCGGCGATTATCTGAGTTCGCAAAGCATGTTCGACCGGGTCGGCACGCCTGCTTTTACGGCAGAACTGGAGGCGCTGCGCGGGTTCGTCTCAGCTCTGTCCGCGCCCCATGGCGTATGGGCGGTTCGCGGCAACCACGACTTTAGCGACGACAAGGAAACCGGGGATGTTCTGCTGGACCTGCTCGCCGGCGAGAACCGAACGGTGTTGACCAATCAATCGCAGCGCCTGTCTATCGACGGCCAGGCTCTGTACCTGGCGGGCGTAGACTATTCCGCCTTTGATGCCGGACAGACCGCCCGCTTCACGGTTCGCAATGAGGGCGAAGAAAAATTTTTCCGTGCCGGGCGCTCCAGTAAAAATTCATACACCCACTATTATCCTCTCCAGGACGGCCCCTGGCAGGACTATAGCTTTTACGCCCGCTTCCGCTTGAGCAAGCCGGCCACCAGCACCATGGGGCTGCTTTTTTATTCGCACTATCCACACGGCTATGACCGCTACTACCGCTGGCGCTGGTACCCTGAAGAGCAGAGATTTCGTTTCGCCCCGCACGGCACGTCCGTAGTGGAGCAGACTCTTGCCGATCCTTTCCCCATGGTGGCCGGCCATTGGTACTGCGCTGCCGTAAAAGTGGAGACCCGCACCGGCTGCACGGTCATGTACGGAAAAGCCTGGCCTGCCGGCGAACCGGAGCCCGTAGCCTGGCAGGCGATTGCCGTTGATTCTTCCACCACCAGACTGCGGCGCGGCGCCATCGGACTATACTGCAACCAGCCCGGCCTACACGACTTTGATGATCTGCTCGTTTATACGCAACAAGGAGATACGCTGGTTAGAGAAAATTTGCAGGCGCTGACTCCCGGATTCAAACCAGACCGATGGATCGATTTCAACTGGAACGAAGCGGCTGTGCCCATGTTGGCCCGGCAAATTCCGGACACCTGTTATTCGATC
>JAKJDB010000122.1 GCA_022706175.1 Candidatus Zhuqueibacterota bacterium
GGATTCTATATTTTTTCGATCACCGGCTCTGGGGCATTTTGCCGTTTGCGACCTTTATTCTGCTCAACTATCTTTTCTACCGGCGCCGGACCTTTTCGCAAATGGATGCGGAAAAAACATCGCCCGGCACTGTGTATTTCGCCATCTCCATTACTCTGCTGTTTTTTTGTTTCTGGTGGCCGGCAGGGCCCATCGACCGAATCCCGGTCGCCATGGCCGGCATCATGGCCATGACCTGGGGAGACGCCTTCGCCAGTCTGATCGGTCAACCCTGGGGTAAAAAGACCTACACCACCTTCGGCCATTCGCGCTCCTGGCTGGGCAGCGCGGTCATGGCGCTGGTCAGTTTTGCAGCCATCTGGTTGACTTGCACCTGGTTGCCCGGTTCTTCGCTCTCGCCCTTCAGCTCAACCATCGCCTTGCCGGAGCGGCTGTTGTTATCGATCGCGGGAATGATGATCGCCACCGTGGCCGAAGCCCTGTCGCCTGCAGGCACGGACAATCTCACGGTACCGCTCATCACCAGCTTTTTGCTGTACCTGCTGCAGATGCTTTGAAACAAGGACTTGATCTCGACTCGACAAAGGCCTATATTTAAAGAATCGTATTTGTCCCGCACCGGAATGTTGGCATCCGCCTGCGGAAACCCATTCGAGAACATCTCTAGAACGAAAAGAGTGCGTGGATGACCCGTACAGACGACCTCCTGCAGTCCTATGGATTCAACAAAGCCATACAGACCGCCTTCGAGTCCTGCGTCGAACCCGGGCTGGAGCCGGCGCGCGTGATCAGCGCAGGCCGGGAACGGTATCAGGTGCAGACGCGGCAGGCGTCCGCGGTCATGGAGGTGCCGGGTAAATTTTATTTTTCCGCCGCAGATGGACGCGATCTGCCCACAGTGGGAGATTGGACCGTTGTGCGCAGAATCGATGACCAGACCACTCTGTTGCACTCGATTCTGCCGCGTTTCAGCCTCCTTCATCGCAAAACAGCCGGCAAACGAACGGATTATCAGCTGCTCGCCGCCAATGTCAACAAGGCGTTCATTCTTTCGGGCTTGGATCAGGAGATCAATCACAGCAGAGTGCTGCGTTATATGGCCCTGGCGGCTGAAGGCGGCTGTGCGCCGGTTCTGTTGTTCAGCAAAAAAGATCAGCTGACGCCGGAGGGCATCGCGCAGCAGTTGGAGGAGTGCCAACGTCTTGCCGGAGAGGTTCCCTTTCTGCTTTACAGCGCAGAGGACAGTGACGATCTGGCCAAGATTTTATCCTGGATCATGCCTGGAGAGACCATCTGTTTTCTCGGCCCGTCGGGCGTGGGCAAATCGACGCTGATCAACCGGCTGGTGGGGCGGCAGATGTTCGCCACCGGAGAGGTTCGCGACAAAGACGCCAAAGGCCGTCACACCACCACCTTCCGGCAGCTGGTCCTATTGCCCAACGGCGGATTGGTGATCGACAACCCGGGTCTGCGGGAACTGGGCTTTATCGATCTGGCCGCAGGCCTGGAGGAGACCTTTGCGGATCTCTATGAACTGGCGCAGCAATGCCGCTTCAGAGACTGCACCCATCAGCAAGAACCGGGTTGCGCTTTGCGGCAAGCGGTGGAAACAAAGCAGGTCACGGCAGAACGTTTTAAAAGCTTTGTCAAATTGTCTTTGGAACAGCGGCAAGCGCAGATCGATCCGCTGGTCCTCGAGTTGAAACGCAAGCAAAAAGACAAGATACTCGGCAGGGCGATCAAACGGTACAATGAAAACAGGGAAAAATAGGCCGTAAAAGCCAGGCCGTACGAACGGCGTCGGCCTCCCTTGCTCACACACTGGAACAGGAGCTCCATCATGTTCTTCCTCGGTTTGCATCTCCTGGATTGGATCGTCATCATTTTCTATTTTGCCCTCATGGTTCTGATCGGCAAATGGGCGCAGCGCAAGGTGAAAAACGCCAAGGATTTTTATCAGGGGGGGCGCAGTTTCGGCAAAGTTCTCACCACGTTCATGAATTTCGGCAACATCACCAGCGCGGACCAGGCCACCGGCGTCACCCGCGAGATCTATCGGCAGGGCTTATCCGGGTTATGGTTTCAAAACCTGGTGTTGCTGATCACGCCGTTTTACTGGTTCACCGCGGTGCTGCAAAAGCGGACGCGCTATCTGGGCCCGGGCGATATCTACCTCCACCGGTTTGAGAGCCGGTTTCTGGCCGGGTTGTACGCTGTCTATATCCTGTTGATCGCGATCTATGGCGGCGCCATGGGGTATCTGCTCACCGGCAAAACCATGCAGGCGCTGATGGTCAAACCGGCCGCAGAATACACGGAGGTGGAACAGCGATCGGTGGCGGATTTCACCCGGCTGCAGAGCCTGACGCAAAAACAAACCACCACTCCGTTGACCGTAGAGGAGAAAAGCGAGCTGTCGCTTTTGACCGAAAAGCAAAAGCGCGGCGACCTGCATGCCTATCACTCTTATCTGAATCTGACTCTGTTTCTGCTCATCTATGCCTTTTGCGTGGGCAGTTATACGGTGCTTGGCGGCATGTTCGCCGCAGCCATCAACGACGTCATTCAGGGGTTGCTGATCGTCGTGCTCAGTTTTATCCTCATCCCCATGGGTCTCATACGTTTGGGCGGATTCAGCGGATTGCACGCCAAGGTGCCGGATTACATGTTCGAGCTGTTCGGCTCGGCCGCCACCAGTGAATACACCTGGTATTTCGTCATCACCATGGCGGCCATCAACCTGATCGGCCTGCCGCCGCGCAGCTTTGTCATCGGCGGCGCAGCCAAGGACGACCTGTCGGCACGCGTGGGCCTGCTGGCCGGCTCGTTCAGCAAAAGGCTGATGATGATCGGCTGGGCTCTGACCGGCCTGATCGCAGTCGGCCTGTATCAGGGACTGGTGGACGACCCGACCATGATCTGGGGCCATCTCACCCGCGACCTGCTGGGCAAGGGGATGATCGGGCTGATGATCGCCTCGATCATGGCAGCCAACATGTCCACCATTTCCGCTCAAAGCCTGGAGTGGGGCGCGGCGTTCAGCAACAACATCCTGTTGCCGTTGCGGCCTTCCACCTCGCAGAAATCCCAGGTGTTCGCCGGCCGCATGGTGATCATGATCATTCTCTTCGCCTCGATCTTTTTCGCTCTGCGCGTCAACGATATATTCGTCATGTTCAAATATGTCCTCTCCGTCGGCACCATCATCGGGCCGGCGCTGTGGCTGGTCTATTTCTGGCGCCGGCTGACCACCCGCGCCGTGGTGATCCAGATGATCGTCTCCATTTTCATCACCGTGGTGATTCCCAATGTGGCGCCCACTTTTGACAGCGTGCGCAAAAATCCGGCGTTGACCGTTCAGACGCGCGAACGGGTGGCGGTGCTGCAAACCCGTGCGCTGGAGAGCGACGTCGCCGCCGGCCGCGCCGACCGGGTCGGCGAGCTGATCGAAAAACGGCATGTGCAGCCGCCGTCGGCGATCTTTTTCGATGAAGTGGTGCGGGAAAATCCCGATGATCCGAACTCGCCGCTGGTGGGCAAGGGCGCTTTTCGCAATCAGCTCTACTACCTCTCGCTCATGGGCCTGCCGGTGGCTGATCTGTCCAAAGCGCAGCTGGCCACCTTTTCGTTCATCTTCGACATCATCCTGCCGTTTCTGCTCCTGTTCGGCATCAGTCTGCTGACGCGGAAAAATTCGGAAAAGGTGTTGAATGAATTCTACGCCGCGGTACACACGCCCACGGTGGCGGATCAGCAGGAGGACCAGCGCCTGCTCAACGAAGCCATCGCGCATCCGGAAAAGGTGGAGCAGCGAAAATTGTTTCCCGGCACTCAATGGGAATTCTGGAAGCCGACCAAACTGGACATCTGGGGATTTGTGCTCTGCTGGGCGCTGGTGGCGGTGATCATCCTGCTGTACATCGTCATCATGAAGATCGGCGCGTAGGCCTGAAAACCCGGTACGGAAGGATCGCCGTCGTTCCCGGTCAACCGTGCGACCGAAGGCGATCGCTAAGTCCGGCCGCGGCTGAAGCCGAATCCGCTCTTTCTGTCAAGACCGGTAACCCTGAACGCAAAAGCCCTTGCTTACTCTGCAAGGGCTTTTGATTTAATCACCGGCTTCACCATGGCTGTCTTTGCCGGGAAGGACGATGCGACGGCCGGGCCGGGCATGCCTCCATCCTACCAGCTTTTTAGGACCGCCGGCATCGGCCTGTAAACGTTATTTCTCCCGCTTCACGTACATGTCCGACACCTGCTGCAGCAGCTCCTGCAGGCCTGAGGCAGTGGCCAGCGGATCGCTCACATAGCCATCCACCCACTGGGCGCTGTCGAACAGGCGCAGGGCCAATTGCGTCAGAAAGGGATCCTGCGGGTTTTTGCGATAGATCTGCTCCATGTTCTGCAGCAGCGGATGCCGCGGATTGATCTCCATATTGCGCTTGGGCAGCTCGACCTGGTGCTGCATATGCATCATGATGCGCTGCATCTGGCTGGACATGAACGAATCGGCGCCCACCAAAAGCGCCGGGCTGTCGACGAGCCGTTCGGAGACGCGCACGTCCTCGACCTTGTCGCCGAGAATGTCCTTGATGCGGCGCGCCAGATGATCCATATCCTTCTTGTCATAGGTTGCGGCCGGCTTTTCAGCCGTCTTGTCCGGCAAATCGCTCAGCGCCTTGAGGTCCACCTGATCAGCGGATTTGAACTTTTTCCCCTTGTACTCCATCATGCCCGGCAGGACGAACTCATCGATGGGTTCATAGCAGTACAGCACCTCGATCTCCTTGGCTTTAAAAATCTCGAGGATGGGGTTGCGGCTCACCGTTTCGCGCGTCGGGCCGGACAGATAATAGATCTCCCTCTGCTTTTCCGGCATGCGTTCCGTATAGGTCTGCAAAGAGATCAACTCTTTTTCGTCCGCACATTTGGAGGAATTGAAGCGCAGCAATTCCGCCAGCTTTTCCCGCTGAGTGAAATCGGCATAGCCCTCTTTCAGCACGCGGCCGTGCTGCCGCCAGATCTCCAGGTACTTGGCCTCGTCGCTGCACGCCAGATCCTGAAGATGAGCAAGGAATTTACCGACCAGCGTGTTTTTGATCTTGAGCAGATGGGGATTTTCCTGCAGGGTCTCGCGCGAGATGTTGAGCGGCAGATCGTCGCTGTCGAGCACGCCGCGGACGAAACGCAGGTAATCGGGCAGAATCTCCTTGGCGTGATGGTCCACCAGCACACGGCGAACGAACAGCTGCATGCCCTCCTCGTCATGACCAAAGCCCAGGGACTCGCGGCTGCTGCTGGGCACAAAGAGCAGCGCGTGAAACTGGATCGGCGCATCTGCGGAAAAATGGAGCCGCGTCAAAGGATTTTCCGATTCGACGGCGATGAACTTGAAAAACTCGTTATACTGCTCTTCGCTGACCTGCGCTTTGGGCTCGCGCCAGATCGCGGATATCTTGTTGATCTGTTCGCCGTTGACGCGGATGGGAAACGGGACAAAGTTGGAATATTTTTGTATCAGCGACTCGACGCGTTGCTTTTCGCAGAACTCTTTGGCATCCTCGCGCAGAAAGACCTTGATGATGGTGCCGCGGGGCGTCGCTCCGGCCGGCTGGATGTCATAGGCGCCCTGGCCGTCGCTGCTCCAAACGTGCGCCGGCTGGTCTGCATCGGCGGAGCGCGAGGTCAATTCGACGCGTTCCGCGACCATAAAAACAGAGTAAAAGCCCACGCCGAAGCGGCCGATCAGATTCAGCCCCGCATCCTGCTGCACCGCCATCTGTTTGAGAAATTCGCTGGTGCCGGAATGAGCGATGGTGCCGATGTTCTGCACCATCTCCTCCTGCGACATGCCGATGCCGGAATCACGAATGGTAAAGGTCTTTTTGCTCTCATCCAGGTCGATCCAGATGGCGAACTCGAGATCAGAATCCACCATGGGCTCACCCTTGATCGTTTTAAACCGCGCCTTGTCCAACGCATCCGCGGCATTGGAGATCAGTTCGCGGATGAAAATTTCACGATGGGTGTAGAGCGAGTGCGAGAGAATATGCAGCAGCTGCTGAATCTCTGCTTTGAATTCGAAAGTTTGAGTGGATGTTTCAGCCATAGCGATCATACTCCTTTTTTCTATCAACCAAGATTCTATGCGACGATCTGCCGGCGCCTGGCGTCCATGCGCCGGTGAAGGGCTCACTGAAAGGTGAGGTCGAGGACCACGATCTCGGGGCGGTTGCCCAGACGCACCGGCGGTCCCCAGGTGCCGGCGCCTGAAGAGACGTAATAGTGGGTCTCTCCTCTGCGCCCGTATCCCCAGCTGATCTCATAGATCCGTTGGGTGATCCATTGGAAGGGCCAGATCTGACCGTGATGGGTATGGCCGGAGAGCTGCAGGGCGACGCCCGCGGCCTCGGCCTCCTCCAACCCAAAGGGCTGATGATCCATGAGGACGACAGGCAGATCATCGTCCGGCAGCGACGCTTTGAGTTGCGCCAGAGCGGTGCGGCTTCCTTTCATATAAACGCTCTGGCGGTCATCCCGGCCCAGCAGATAAAAGGCATTGTTTACGCGTACGCCCTCATCGCGCAGCACATCGAGTCCGCCTTTTTCCATGAGCGCGATGGAAGCGCGCACATCGGCGAAATAATCATGATTGCCGAGCACCGCATAGGCGCCGTAACGGCTGCGCAACGCCTGCAGGGAGCCGATCAACTCTTCGCGGTCCAGGCGGGTGACATCTTCATCGAACAGATCGCCGACGATCAGCACCACGTCGGGATCCTGCTGGTTGATCAGCCGGGCGATCTCGTGAAACCGTTCCGGCGGCAACAGGGCGCCGATGTGAATATCCGAAGCCATAACCACGCGCACGCGCTCATGCCGGCCCTGTTTCTTCGCCAGCGACAGATTCAGCCGGCGCACCTGCAAATGCCGTGCGTTCCAGGCGCCGGCCAGAGTCATGACCAGCGCGGCAGCCAGGATCGCAGCGTAAACTCGAAGGCCGGCCGGCCCACCCCACTCTCTCCAGCCCTGCGGCAGCACATGCAGCAGTCGCCCCAGCCCGCGCAACACGTCAGCGCCGACCAGGAGAAAAAACAGGAACACCATGGCCGCCAGGTAATAGGCGCCGACATGCACCAGCGGCACGCTCAGACTGCGCAGCGCCGAGTGCTCGAGGAATCGACTCAGAGGAT
>JAKJDB010000123.1 GCA_022706175.1 Candidatus Zhuqueibacterota bacterium
TCTCCGCCGCGGCATGATGGGCTTTCGGGTCGATTATTCCTGGTCCGACTGGGGGATCCTAAAAAGCACACAACGATTTTCTTTGGGCCTGATGTTCTAGCCGTAGTCCTGTGACGCTCGCCGAGCTGCAGAGGCTACGATTCGGAAAGGAGGAGACGAGTCCCTTTAAACAGCAGTAGATCATTTCCCGTCGTTTTGCCATTAACTCTTTAGGAGGAAAGCAATGAACAGATGGAGTGTTACAGCGGTTCTGGTAATCTTGATGGCCGCTTCAGTCCTTACCGCCCAGACCGTTCTGACCCGCGGCGATGAGGCGGAACCCAACAACTACTTTGCCACTGCCTCGATGATGCCTGAAAATACGCTGATGTTCGCGCAATTTTCAAGCCACACCGATGTGGACATCTACAAGATGAACATGTCCGCCGACAGCATCTATCACATCTATTCGGATTCCGTCAGCCTGCCGGCCAGAATGCATGTTGAGATTTTCTTCCATGCCGACACCACCAAAAACCTCTTCATCGGCAGCCCCGACGGCCGCGCCGGCTGGGGCAATTTTCGCGTAGCCGGTTGGTCTCCGCGCGAGTACGGCTCCGGCGTCTACTATTTGAAGGTGACCGAAGCCACTCCGATCGTAGCTCCCTATACGGGCAACTATCGTATTCGCTACATCTCGCAAGGGTTGCAGTACTGGGCTGGTCTGCATGAACCGGATAACACCTTTCAGGAGTCCTTCAGCCAGTTTCCCTTGCCCATCGACGGCACCCGCTTCAACGGCATGCTCTATGACCTGAACAACGTACCCCACGGTTGGGACGACCGCGATATTTTCTACATGGTCGGCGAACAGGGCATGCGCCTGTGGGTGGAGACCGAACCGGTCCAGGGCAATCCGCACACCCGCGATATGGACAGCGAAATCCAAATCTGGGACGGCGATGGCAATACCAAGTTTTTGGCCAACGACGATAAAGACAACCAGGAAGAAGATTTCGGCGAAAACAACGTCTTCTCCCTCGGCGTAATGGACAGCCTGCCCTACTCCGGGCTTTATTACGTCACCATGACCGCAGTCTATTCCAAGTACGGCGGCGACCCCAACTCCGGTTCCGATGAAGACCCCTCCACCGGCGGCTACATCGCTTACGCCTGGATGGGCGAGCGCTCCCAGGAGCGGGAACCCAATGACACTCCGGAAACCGCCACGCCGTTGTGCGAAAAGGTCACCTCTGCGCAGATCAGCACGGCGAACAATTTCATCATTAACGCCAAGTTCTCTTCGGACGGCGATGCCGACTGGTATGCCTACAATCTTAAAAGCACCAAGATGTACTTTTTCACTACGGAGAACAATGGCACCATCGGCGCCAACATCAACCTGGATGTCTATAATCGCGAGGACATGACTACCAATCTCGCCGGCAGTCAAGTCAACGGCCGATACAACAATAAAAATTTCCGTTTCTGCGGATTTATTCCGCCGAAGGACGGCATTTACCTGTTTAAGGTCTATCCGTCCGCCGGCACGGTCACCGGCGCCTTCACCGGCGAATACCGCCTGCGCATGGGCTGGGCGACCTATCGCAACGCCAGCCGCCTCAATGAGCCGGCGAACAATGCGCAATCCGGCGCCATCGAGGTGAAATACGATTCCAGCAAAACCGTCGCCGCCATTTATCCGGCCGGCGATGAAGACTGGTACAAGTTCGAAGGCAAAACCGGGGATATCATCGATGTCGAGCTGTTCTCCGCTCTCGATGTCAACGGCAACCTGTGGGCGCGCGACCTGGATACGGTTGTCGAGCTCTACGATCCCAGCGGCAACAAATTGGACAACGACGACTATCGCCCGGGTGCGGATCGCCACAGCGGCAACGTCTTTTCCGCCATCAAGGGCTACGTGCTGCAGGGCACCGGCACCGTCTATATCAAGGTCGCCTGCGGCTATACCGATCCTACGCACAAGGGCAACAACCCCATCGGCCTGTATCGCATGGTCGTTTACTCCAGCGCGGCTTCCCCGGCTTTTAAAGAACGGGAAAAGAACGACTCTGTTGCTTTGGCCATGCTGCTGCCTGAGGGCAAAGAGGTTGAGGCTACCTTCTCCAGCGCCGCTGATGTCGACTATTATAAAGTCGAGCTGCAAGCCGGCCGGATGTATTTCATGAATTCCACCAGAAGCGAAGTCTCCGGCGATATTCACGCCGAGCTCTATTCGGCTGCCGACACCAGCCAAAATGTGCTGGACAGCAGCGTAGACGGCCGTTACAAAAACAGCAATTTTCGCATCTCCGGCTTTTTGCCTCCTGCGAGCGGCACCTATTATCTCAAGCTGACCTGTTCGAACCCGGGCGCCGGCGCCTATGTTCTGCGCATGCGCAGCAGCGATGTCAAAGAGGTCGGCACGTTCCATGAACCGGATAATTCCATCGCCGAAGCGGACGCGCTGGGCGACTACCCGGTCGACGGCGTGACCGTAACCGGCGCCTTTTACAATGCCGCTGATCCCAAAGGCTACAACGATATGGACGTCTATCGTTTTACCTTGACCAAGGGCCAGGCCTTTGAAGCCAAACTGACCCCGGTGGGCGGTGAAACCTGGTACCGCGACACGGATTCCTATGTTTTCCTGGTCAATGCCAATGGGGATACCCTGTTGGACAACGATGATGATTCCGGCACCACGTATTCCAAAGTCAGCATCGAAGTGCCGGCCGACGGCGTATACTATGTGCTGGTGGCGGCGTGCTACAGCACGCAGCTGGGTGACCCAGCCAACGACCGGAATCCGGGCACGGGCGATTACCTGATCACCTTCAGCGGCACCATCAGCGAATCAGAGCCGAACAACTCGGCTGAACAGGCCAACCTGATTCCGATCTCGAACAGCAGCCTGGTGGAAGCCAAGTTCAGCGCCAATGATTTGCAGGACTGGTTCAAAGTGAATCTGGAGCACGGCCGCTTCTACTATTTCAACTCGGCGGATTCCAAAGTGGGTGAAAATATCGTGTTGGAAGTCTTCCGGGAATCGAGTCCCAAGGAAAACATCATTGACGCCACGCCCATGGGACGTTACAACAGCAAAGATTTTCGTCTGAGCGGGTTCAATCCCCCGGAGACAGGCGCTTATCTGCTCCGCCTGAGCGTACCGGTGGGCGGCATCAATGATCAGAACATCGGCACCTACAAGCTCCACGCGGCCGGCGGCGAACTGATCTCCGAAGTGGCTGCGTTGCATGAACCCGATAACACTCTGCAGCAGGCCAACGGGGTCGCTAAATTGGCCACAGACGGCAAACCGGTCAAAGTGGCTTTTGACAGCGACGCCGACTTGGATATTTTCGCCATCGACGGCATTGCTGGCCAGACTCTGACCGTGACCCTGTCGCCCGGAACCGGTCCGCGCTGGATCCGTGAGCTCGATACCGGCATGCGCCTGTTGACGGCGGACAGCACCGTGCTGGACGACAGCGACGATTACGATGACTGGTATGAACTCAACCATTACCTGGGCGACGTCAGCTGCACCTATTCTCAGGTTCAGACCGTCTCGCTGCCCTACACCGGCACCTATTACGCCGTCGCCATGCCCTATTACGGCAAGGCGTATCAGGGCGGAAACACCACGATCGGCAACAACGCCACTGGAAGCTATCACATCTCTGCGACCATGATGATGCCGACCGGAGTGGAAACTCAGACGGAGATGCCGCAAGAGTTCGCGTTGGATCAGAACTATCCGAACCCGTTCAATCCGACGACCACCATCCAGTACCGTCTGAAGGAAAATGTACACGTCAATGTGTCCATTTACAACATCCGCGGCCAGCTGATCACCACGCTGGTGGACCGCATCCAGACCGCCGGCAGCTATTCGGTGCGCTGGAATGCGCTGGATCAGTTCGGTCAACGCGTGGCCAGCGGCATGTATCTCTACCGCATTCAGGCTGGTGATAAATTCATACAAACTAAAAAACTGCTTCTGATGAAGTAAGTGTTGGAATGCTCAAGCCTCAGGAAGCGATTCCTGAGGCTTGATTATTTAAGGACCTTTTGCTTTGAAAAAAATCGTGTTGTTTCTGGGCTCTGTCATCCTGCTTTTCGCCGCGTGCAGGAAAGAGGCGCCGCGATCTCCTGTGCTGGCTGAGATAGGCGATCGCACCATCACGGTGGAGGACTTTAGCCGCAATTATGAATTCGGCTTGTCCCATCTCAAAACCGGTCCGGACCGCAAGCGAACCTACCTGAACTATATGATCAACGAGGCGATCCTCGCTCAGCAGGGCTACAAGCTGGGGCTGCAGAACTCGGAGCGCGTCCGGCGCCTGGAACAAGACCTGATGGACGAGCTGTTGGTGGAGGCTTGGTTTGATCACGAGGTGGCGAGCAAGATCACGGTGACGCCGCAGGAGATCCGCGACGCCATCACCAAGGCCAAGGTGAGCTGGAAGCTTCGTTACTGGTTTGAACCCAACGCCGAGTTCGCCGGCCGCGTTCATCAGGCCATGGTGGAGCGCGGTTATACGTCGGTGGTGGATGAAATATTGCGCAGCAACTCGGAAGTGCAGATGCAACCCAAAGATTTTGAAACCGGCTATCTCACCTATCTCGATGTCTCGGATGAATTGCTCGCCGCTATTCAGGATCTGCCCATGGGTGAAATCTCCCGGCCGGTGGAGATGGAGGGGGGCTTTTTTATCTTTCAAGTGCTGGACATCCGCCGTCAGGGGGTCACCGAATATGAATACCAGGAACGGGCCGAGAGTTACCGGCAGATTCTCTATTATCGGAAACTGAACAAAGCCGCCGCTGCCTATACCGCCCAGTTCATGACCCCCAAGAACGTCACTACCAAGGGCGAGTCCTTTCGTCTGCTCGCCGACGCCCTGCAGGCCTGGGCGGCGCAAAAACAGGAAGGTCCGCGGGATTTCCTCAAGTCTGTGCGTACCGCTCGGCCCGAGGATGGAAAACTGTATGAGCTGGCGCAACGGCTGGGATCGACGCTGGTCACGTTTGAGGGCGGCGCCTGGACCTTGGAAGATTACATCAAACGCCTCAACCCCGGCGTGCTCAAGAAATCTTTTTCCGACCGTTCTCTTTTACGCAATGCGCTGAATACTGAAATCGCAACCGCAGTACGTGATCATTTTTTTACTGAAGCGGCGCGTAAGAAAAAACTGGACCGGTTGCCTTCGGTGCAGAAAGAGTTGACCGCCTGGCGCAACAAATGGGTGTTTGAGGAAAGCCGGCGGCATTACGGTCAAAACGTGCCGGAAGTGGATGATCAGGCGGCTGCCGACTTTTTTAACGCTCACATCGAACAGTACAAGATGCGGCCGGACGACAAACCGCTTCTGTCGCAAAACCTCGCGCGTGCGCGGCGCGACGCCTTTCACCACAACATGCTCAGCCGTCTCGAACAGGTGATCGATTCTTTAAAAGTCTCCTTTCCGGTCGTGGTCCATCAGGACGTGCTGGATACGATTAAAACGGTCGAATTCGAAAAATCACGCTGGGCCAGCATGCAGGTCTATAAACGCAGCAGCAACCGGCTGGCCGTGCCGATCGTCGATCCCGGGTGGGCGGCCACCCTAAAGCAGTAAACCGGCTATTCTCTCATGGAAACGGAACGATGCGTCGACTGTCGTATGCTTTGATTTTTTTTCTCTTCTTCAGTAGCCCTGTCCGGGCGCAATCCCTAGCGTGGATGGATTCCTTTACCGATAACGATCTCGCCGGTTGGACGTTTGTGGACGATGAACCGAACCGGGATGGCCCCGGTCTGTGGCGAGTGGACGAACAGGTCCTGCGGCAAACCTCCAATATCTATTACGGTCTGACGCCTGAAGAGGAATACGCTAAATTCCTCGGCACCCACATTCACGCCGGAAATCCCGAATGGAAAGATTATTCCTTCAATTGCCTGGTGCGTTCAGAGGACGACGACGGCCTCGGGATTCTGTTTCGCTACCGGGATGCGCAAAATTATTATCGTCTGATCATGCTCGATGATGCGAACAACCGGGGGCCGTTTACCAGGCTGCAAAAATACGTGGACGGCGTTATGATCACTTTGCAGGAAACGCAGTCCACGGCCAAGGCCATTCCGGTCGGCTGGTTCAGCGTCACTGCGGATGTGCGCCAAGACAGCATCAAGATTTACCTCAATGGGGCTCTGCTTTTTAGTACCACCGACGCCACTTTTTCCAGCGGCGGCATCGGATTCATGTGCTATGCCCACAGCGGCGCGCATTTCGATAGCGTGCGGGTCACCTCGGAATCCCTGGTCTATGAAAAGCCGGTGAACGTGACTGCGATTGTGCAGCGGCTGCCCTATATCCAATCGTCGACGCAGCATTCCGTGCAGATCGCCTGGCGCAGTTCCACGGCCGCCGTCGGAGCGGTGGAGTATGGTACGACGCTCGATTATGGCTCTAAAGTCCAAGAGGATTCCCTTGGCTGGAAACATTGGCTCACCCTCACCGGGCTCGAGCCGGACACACGCTATTACTATCGTGTGACCAATAGCGATGTGGTGGTGACAGAGGGTGATACTTTTCGCACCGCTCGTCCGGCCGATGATCCCCGTGCCAGTTTCTTGATCTGGGGCGACAGCGGCACCGGCAGCGCCATACAGTACGGCGTCGCCGCGTTGATGGAACAACAGCCGGTGGATTTTTGTCTGCATGTGGGCGACGTGTCGCAGTCCAACGGCTCCGAGTACGACGACATTTTTTTCAAACCTTATAAGAACATTGTGAAATCCCGCCCGGTTTTCACCAGCATCGGCAATCACGACACCTATTTTGATCAGGCTGCCACCTATCTGGATAACTTTTACTTGCCGCACAACAATCCGGACAGCACCGAGCGCTGGTATTCGTTCAACTGGGGTCATGTTCATTGCATCGCGCTGGACAGCAATGTGGATTTCAGTCTCGGCAGCCCTCAATACACCTGGCTGGTCGACGACCTCAACTCAGAGTTGCGCCGGCAAACGACCTGGACCATGGTCTATTTCCATCATCCACCCTATTCGGTCGGTTGGGATGTGTGGGCCGGCGATACGCGCGTGCAGCGAATCCTGCAACCGCTGTTCGAAGCGCAAGGCGTCGATATGGTGTTCAACGGCCACACCCATGATTATGAGCGCGGTTATCTCAACGGCGTGTATTGGATCATCACCGG
>JAKJDB010000124.1 GCA_022706175.1 Candidatus Zhuqueibacterota bacterium
GGATCGCGGCAATCGCCATAGACAAAGCGGTGTTGCAAGCCGATTTCCTTCATCGCCCCATGCATGACCAAACCGCCGACCGGTCTCCACCCCTGGCTGCCGGGATGGGTCCAGAGCACGATCCCCTTACCGGTCGCTGCAAAATCGCGCAGGGGTGCGATCAGATGGGCTGCCCACACCCAGGTGCCGGAGAACAAAACGATGGCATCGAGCTCATCCAGTTTTTTTAACTTGCCCAGGCACTGCCACGCCTCCTGCTTGCCGGCGATGATCGTTTCATGTTCGATCAGATCGAGTCCGGCCTGACGCAGAGCGGATTTGGCGTCTGCGACAAGCTGATCATCAATGAACGGCGTTCCCATGGGATCAAGCAATCCGTCCTTGTGAACGCCGAATACGATAAAACCCACCTTGGCTGTTATCATAGTTTTTCCTTTATACTAAGCAGGCTGCGGCGAACGTCCGCCGCCATGCAGGTCTTTTAAACAATGAACGGAGGTTCTTCACGCTTGGGCCTTGCCGGCAAAATAGATATTCAATGAGTGAAAATCAACAAAAAAGAGACCTGCGGAGCGGCCACAAACGATGGGCCAATGCTTTTTTTTTTTCGCTACCGGCCGACGCAGCGGACTAGTGATGAAGAGTTTGGGCAAAGAGCTGGTGCGGAGGGGAAGACGTGGAAAATTGAGAAGGTTGATGGGAACAGCGAGCCCGGCAGATGCCGGGCCCGGACTCGTTTATTTGAGATAAAGCATTTTTTTCTGCTCTGTCCATCCATCCGCAACGATCCGACAGGTATAGATTCCTGCCGCCAGCCGATTCGCATCGAAAAAAACCGTGTGTCTGCCGGCGGATTGCCGTTCGTCCACGAGCGTCGCTACAGGCTGGCCGGTGAGCGAATAAATCGTCATATGAACCCATGCTGCCCTGGGCAGGTCATAGTCTATTCGAGTCGTTGAATTGAAAGGGTTCGGATAGTTCTGTTGCAGAACGAAATCCTCCGCCAGATGCTGCTGATTTTTTCTCTCCACCGGACTTGGTTTGTCCAGGCTCTCGATGACCACCAGGTCTTGCGGCTGATTGCTCCATGCCACGATGACCAGTTCTCCGCGGCCATCGCCATCCAGATCGCCGGCCGGATAGACTTCGCCGGCAACGCTCAGATGTCCATCGTTGTCGTAGATCTTGTAAACTTTCCAGCTGTCCGGCGATGTGACTGGTCCGCCCTGGTATTCCAGATCATAGACGCCGCCCTTGCCGACAGCGCCTTTGTCATTGTAATAGATATCCGGCTTGCCGTCCTGATCCAGGTCGTGGAGAAAGCCGCTGCGGACAAACCCATTCATCAGCACTTCCGGAAAGGTCATGACATAGGTCCAGGCTGAAGGCCCAAAATCTTCAAAGTTGTTGGAGGCCTGTTTGGTGATCACGAACATCTTGCCGTGAATGTCGGTGATGACGAACTCTGAATCGCCGTCGCCGTCAAAGTCATGAAAAATCGGATTGGCGTAGGAATCATCATAGGAGGGGTCCAGGATCAGCGTGCTCGGCAGGGTGGTGAACTTGACCGCATAATTATCGTTGCCGTCGTTTTCATAGAGCCTGGTTGTAGGGGCGTCCTGCCAGTTGGTGGTGAACATCTCCATCTTTCCGTCCCTGTCGAAATCATCGATCGCCACGCCGCCGACGCGCCATCCATCCTGGATGCTGAACGGATCCGCATATTCATCTTTCCATTCAGGATTGGCGAAATCGCGGTTGGCCAGCGAGGCGATGGATACATACATGCCGACATTCGTGCTGTAACCGAAAAAGAGTTCCGGCTCAGGGTCTTCATCCAGATTGACGACGCGCAGTTGACGGATGGGGCAGGTGCCTGAATTGTCCTGATAGGGCTCGAACCGGCAGGTTGGTTCTTGAGGCAGACCGGCTCCGGCTTCAAACGCCGTTCCGTTCCATTCGTAAATATAAAGCACGCTTCCAGTGACGATCAGCACTTCTCGCTTGCCATCGAAATCCAGATCCGCTACGGCAATCGCATGTCCCTGTTGAAACTGGCTTTTCACATCGGTGTATTTGTGTTCCCAGGCCAGATAGAAATCATTGTCCCCCTTATTCTCCCATAGCTGCAGCCGGTCCTCGGGAAAGAAAACGCCGGTCACATGATCATACACGATGAATTCCCTGTGGTTATCCTGGTCGATGTCCAGGCCCTCGGGGGCATAGGCGGCGAGCTCGCCCCAATCGCCTTTGAAAACAGACTCATTCGCGCCCCACGTTTTTTGGAACAGATTGCCGTTGTCCTGCCCGGTAGCGACAAAAACCGGGGCTAAGAGAAGCAGGCCCCATAGCAAGATCCTTTTGTTGCGCAGTTCCATTTTTTCCTCCTCGGCGTTAATGACCGCACGTTCAGACTGGTGCCAAGAATGCTACCTGAATCCTTTTAATGCCTTCCTCAATATCGGCGATATCGGAGACACTGTGAGAGCGATTGAGACGTATCGATCAGCTGCGTCTTACTCGGATTGTTCATTTGACTGGTGACAGGGGCAAAGGAGAACAGGAACCTGTATTTTTTGCCGCAGGTATGGGTTTGAGCGTTAGAACCGGTTTTTGTGGAACGTTGATGACCTGGAGAATTGTGGCAGCAGGCATGAAACAGGCTAAAAAGAACGCTGATCGGCCTTTCATCTCTTGGTCCTTTCGAATGATCGGTGCGCCTTTGAAAGACTAAAAGCCTGATCCATGCTGCGTATCCATTGCTATCAATTTTGCCCCCTGAGCGTTAATATAGCTAACAGCGTGCTGTCTGTCAATGAAAATAATGATCCCTGAACAAGTGGATACCCGATCGGACGCTATTAGTGCGGATTTTTCATGAGCTTTTCATGCTAAACCTGTGCGCTCAATCTAGTTTAATAGCTGCAACAGCGAATGGCATAGCCGTATTGTTTAGTGTATGCATTGGATACGGTCTTAATATTTGCAGAATAATAATCCAAGCTCCACCAAAAGATCCCACTTTCGCTACGTTCAGTCAAACACATAAATCGGACTGACGATTCCAGGCCATCAGAGTAACCGCTGTAACCGCGATAACCACTACCGAGTGCGGAAAAGCCGCTCTCATTGGTGGCACCCGTATTGGGGCTGTGCCAATGCGCCAGTCCGGTCTCTTTCAATTTTCCGCCGGCGACTTGCTCGCCGCCGAGATAATCTATCAATTCCTGCCACTCTGCTTGGCTTGGTATATGCCAGCCATCAGGCGCCAGGCCACGTTTGTCCACAGCGGCGTACCAGTTATAAAGCCTGCCATAGACAGCAAGATATGAGTAGTCATGAATGGGCCTGTCATCCAAATAAACACAGCAAGCACCGGATTGGAGATCTCTCCAGGCACTTTCTGTCACATTCGGAATAGCGTCTCCATTACGATAATGGGCGACTTTATAATTTTCCGCCATCCACCATTGCCGGCCGATTCTCACCACCCGATAGGTGTTGCCGTCTACATCCTTCACCGTGGGATGATCACTGCTGTCCGATAGAACAAAAATCTGTCTTGTGGTTGATTCGATCAGTCCATTGGTGTCCATGACCTCAAGCTTGATGGTTTTGCCGCCTAGGCTTGAGAATTTGTATGAGGCTGTCTTATGAGTGGAAAAGGGGGTATCCCATATGCCGTCATTATCCCAATCCCAGCGGACCTGTAAGAGCGAGCTGGAATCCTGCGCATCGGAAACGCTCGAGGCATCAAAGTGAAAATCGGTGGCCAATGGGCCGAGAAGGGGAGCGACGGTGAACGAAGCAACCGGGTAGGTGGGATCCTCTACACAGCGAACGGATAGACCATATTGTTCGAGCAAGTCTCTAATATCGATGGCGGTACTGTTGCTGAATAAAGTGGGAATTTCTTTTTCCGGAGTCCAAAAGTAGGCGTTATTTCGCAATTCATTATAGTTTCCCATGACATTGATGCGGTCTCCTCCTCGTGCAGAGAATCCACTCTCATTGGTTGCCCCCGTGTTGGGGTCGTGCCAATGCTCTGTTCCGGTCTCTTTTAATTTTCCGCCGGCTGCTTGCATGCCATCAAGGTATTCTATCATGGTCCGCCATTCAGCGACACTGGCCACATGCCAACCAGCCGGCGCCAGATTGCGGTTATCGACTATGGCATACCAATTATAGGACATGCCATAGCTGGAAATGAGGCCGGGATCACCATAACGGTCGGTAAAGGTTCCGCTGGTGTTATAAAAAGGATCACTGCTACTTCTATAGGTAATGTCATCCCCGTTACGATAATGAGTCACTCTCAGATTTTCAGCCATCCACCATTGTTTGCCGATTTTCACCGTACGATAGATATTTCCATCGATATCCTTAGCTATTTTTAAAACTTTTACATTGAGCATGGTATCTCGACGAATAAATGTATTGGGCTGCTCATATTTAATAATGTTTTCGCAGCTAACCCGCCATAAAAATGGATCTGACATAACTCGGTTTTGCCTGGCTGATTTTCCCGTGCCTTTTTGCAAAGAAAAGGCGTGATCCAAGATCGATCGGGATTGTCCATCCAGCAATAACATTTTTTTAGTTATTCTGCTTCCGTTCGCATTCAACGAATAGAGATAAACACCTGCTGGAACGCCTCGTCCTGAATCATCTGTGCCGTCCCAGCTGATCCTGCCAAGCAAATTGTCTTGGAATCCATTGATCAATGTTTTTATTTTTTGTCCCAAGACATTATAAATTTCCAGTCTGATTTTTCCTGATTTTTGCAGTTCATAGGTGATGATGGTGGATGGATTAAAGGGATTGGGGTAGTTTTGATACAAACTGAAATCGTTCGGTGGTTGGTTTGGGGAGGGCTCGACGCCGGTCAAAATCAATTGAATGGAATATTGGCCACGAGCATTGGTAGTGCTTACATATTTTTGCGTTGAATCAGCTTGATTGACAAACTCGACTAATGCGTTGGGAACAGGTTCTGCGCCCTGGTTGGTTATCGTTCCCTGTACCGTAATCTGGGAAAAAGCAGTATGAACGCACGCGAGCAGGATGATGCAAAGAGAGGTACTTTTGGATGCATCCATTCTCTTTTGCGCACCTGCTATCATCATAATCTCGCCTGTTCGTTATCCCTGCACAGGAAGCTCTGACGAAAAATATCAAATTTTTCAGCTATTTGCAAGCAATTATGCGTACAAGAGATTTCAGACGATTTAGATCGGCGGCCTATTTCGAACCCGCCGGCCAGAGGCCCGGCTTGAAGGTGCAGCCCGGGGAAGGATTCCCCGGGCGATCTGTTCGCGAAAAAAACAAAGGGTCAGCTCAACGATGAGCTAACCCTTTTTATCCTTCGTCGGGGCGCTGAGATTCGAACTCAGGACCTCCTGCTCCCAAAGCAGGCGCGCTAACCGGACTGCGCTACGCCCCGCTGCATGGCTGCCGCGGCGTTCACCTGTTCAGCCGTTTAACTCATCCGCAGCTTTTTCTCCAGCAGCCGGCGCGCCTGCTGCAACGCGCGGCCGCGATGGCTGATGCGGTTTTTCTCCTCCAGGCTCATCTCGGCAAACGTGCGGCCGATCTCGGGAAGAAAAAAGACCGGATCATAGCCGAATCCCCCTCGGCCTTGGCGACCTGTCAGTATTACCCCTTCGCAAACGCCCTCCACGGTTTCAACCCGGCCGTCGTCCACCAGGGCGATCACACAGCGAAAGCGTGCGCTGCGCCGTGGGGCGGGGACGTTCTGCAGCTCGGTCAGCAGTCTGTCTACATTTTCGCTATAGCTGGCGTTCTCGCCGGCATAACGGCTGGAATACACCCCGGGCCGGCCGTTCAGCGCATCGACCTCCAGCCCGGTGTCATCGGCCAGGCTCAGCAGTCCGGTGGCAGCGGCGAGCGCTGAAGCTTTTTTGATGGCATTGCCCTGCAGCGTCGGCTGGTCTTCTTCCACCGTAGGGATCTGCGGAAATTCGGCGGCCGTCCTTAAAACGAGATTCAGTCCGGAAAAGAAATCGCGCATCTCCGCCACTTTATCCGCGTTGTTGGTGGCCAGCAACAGCGTGCAGGGGGAAACGGTCATTTATTGAAAACGTCTTTTTCGTTGCATTTGCACACGCCGATAAAGTTTTCGGCGAACCGATAGCCGCCGGTGGTTTGGTTTTTGATCGAACGGATGTAATGGACCGTGTTGACCGCTTCCTTGCATACCGGGCAGACTTTGCTGGCGATCGCCTGTGACTTGGCGACTTTGGCGCCGAACGTTTTATCTTTAGCCATGGAAGGACTCCCTGTTAAATAGCTGCAGTGAATTGAATTACAGAATATATAATTTAGCAGAATTTAGCAAAAAGTCAAGGATTTGATGAGGTGGGGCAATCAGCGGCTTTCGTTTTTCAGCAGCAGGCGCAGCTCTTCCAGCTCTCGCTCCAGCTGGTGCATCCTCTGCTGCAGCATGCGTTGTTTCATCTCGGTCGAGCCGTGCAGGCCGCGGCCGGCGGCCACGGGTTGGGCTTCAAAGGCGTTGAACGCCGGATTACGCTGGACAAAGGCAAATCCGGAGGCCAGTTCAGGCGTCTCTTTGCCCACGGCCATTCGGACGCTGAAGGTGCTGTCCCCGCGAAGCACACCGAGTTCGATCCTGCTGCCCGGTTTGCGGGTGCGGATCGTCTGCGCCAGCATGCGGGCGCCGCGCAGAGCGCGTTGGTCGGAGCTGAAGACAATATCGCCCACCTTCAAGCCGGCCTGGTGGGCCGGACCGTTGAATTTGACATCGCTGATATGCACCCAACCCATGCCGCCCGGCCAGTCTTCGGCCGAAACACCGATCCACCCCTGATCGCCGGCTGTTCCGTAGATCAGGTGCTGAATCCGCTGCACGACATCCGCCGCCGGATAGGCGAGGGTGGCCTGGCTGAAGGATAGACCTTCGTTGAGCATATAGTCTTCGCCCACCGGACTGACCCGGCCGGCTAAAATCGCCGCCAGCCTTCCCTGATGATCGAACAAGGGGCTGCCGGCGTTGCCGGCCGCCACAGAGGTGGAGATCTGCAGAATGCCGTCCTCGCGCACGCCGTTGACAATTCCAAGAGTGATGGCTGAGGAGACGCCGTAGGCGTTGCCGACCAGAGCGACCATGGTGCCTGCACCCAGGCGCTGGCTGAG
>JAKJDB010000125.1 GCA_022706175.1 Candidatus Zhuqueibacterota bacterium
GTGCTTTGGCCAACCGGCCCGCCATTCTTCTGGCGGATGAACCCACCGGCAATCTCGACAGCCGGACTGCGGTGGAGATCCTCGATCTGTTGTTTCAGCTCAATCAGCAGCACAGCCTAACCATACTGATGGTCACCCATGACGAACCTGCCGCTGCACGGCTTTCGCACCGCATGCTGCACATGTTGGACGGCGAGATCCTTCAGGAGCAAGAATTACGGCGGATGGCATGAACCTGCTCGATGTACTCCGTTTCAGCCTTGAAAATCTCCGGCGAAGCAAGCTGCGCACGCTGTTGACCACCCTGGGCGTGATCATCGGCATCGGCGCGCTGGTGTCCATGGTCTCCTTTGGCGTCGGCCTGCAGCGCAACGTTACCGAAGCCTTTACCGCCAACGATCTCTTTACCACCCTGCGTGTGTTTCCGGTCAAGATGAAAATCGAAGAGGCCATGTCCGGCAATCTGGCCGGCGCGATGAACGGCATGCAGCAGAAAACGCGGGCGCTCGATGATTCCGCAGTGGCGCTCATCGCCGCCATGCCCGAGGTGGCGATCGTCTTTCCCGAGAACACCTTTCCGGTCAGAATCCGTTTTCTCGGCCGCGAAACCAACACCAACCTGCGCTGCCTGCCGGCCGCCATGGGCGCATTCAAGCCTTATGACAGAATGGGTTGGGGCGCGTTTTTCACCAGCGATTCCGCGCAAGAGGCGATCCTCTCTTACTCGACGCTGGGCCAGCTCGATCTCTCTGTTGAACCCATAGAAAAGGATTCGGCGCATGTCCGCCGCACCCTTCGGCGCGTGCCTGCGGATTCGCTGCTCGGTGCAGAGATAGAAGTGATCACCTCGGTGTTGGATCTCGGACAGACCATGGGCATGAGCGGGAACGGCCGACTGCCGTTCAGTGAGCAGGTCACACGGCTCCGGATCGCGGGCATCCGGCCGAAACCGTATGCGTTCAGCAGTCCGCAGACAGAGGGAGGGATTCTTGTGCCTTTGGCCACAGGCAAAAGGATTCCGCGCTTTGCCTTTACCAGCATGTGGAGTCTGTTGCGCCGCAGTCAGGCGCCGGAGGGATACGAGGTCCTGTATGTGCGCCTTAAAAAACTCGATGATCTGGGTTCGGTGCGGAAGCGGCTGGAGGAATTAAAATTTTCGGTCTTTGCCCTGGCTGATCAGTTTGAAGAAATAAGGCGGGGATTTCTGATGATCGACATGGCCCTCGGCGCCGTGGGCACCATCGCCCTGATTGTAGCCAGCCTCGGCATCATCAACACCATGGTGATGTCGATTCTTGAACGCACGCGCGAGATCGGTGTGATGAAAGCGGTCGGCGCGAGCGGGCGGCAGATCCAGGCCATTTTTTTCTTTGAAGCCGGCGTGATCGGTCTTTGGGGCGGTTCTCTGGGCGTGGTGTTGGGCTGGCTGGTTTCACGACTGGCGAACTGGATCGCCAACATCTGGGTTGCCCATCAAGGCGGAGCAGGGGGGGAGATCGACTTTTTTTATCTGCCCATCTGGCTCATCGCCGGCGCCCTTCTCTTCTCTTTGCTGGTCAGCCTGCTGGCCGGCTGGTATCCTGCCACACGCGCCAGCCGGATCAATCCGGTGGCGGCGCTGCGTCACGACTGAACGCCGGCCTTTGCCGAGCGGCCGTTCAACCATGCGCGGGTCCATTCTCCCAAGTTATTCCCCCTTGTTGCCTGATGCCAAGGAACAAAACAGTTGCTTTTAATTGTTTTTTGCGTGATCTTTTACCCAATGAGGCCGGCGCATGAGCGCGCGGAAAAAGGGCCTTTCGCACAGCGTTTGCATCGCTGCGCGCATCCGGTATATAAAAAATGGAATGAGGAAAAATGAAACCCAAACATCTTTTTGTTTTAATCGCTGTTTTTTTCTCCATCGAACTCGCCCACGCCTCTGTAACCATAACTAAAATCGCCGACGATCACTTTTCTCTGCGCTTGTCCGCCGACACAGTCGATTCCATTCGCATTCTGCAGGTGACCGATCTGCACATCGGCATCTCTCGATCGTGGGAAAAAACCTGGACCACCATGGAGCGCGTCGACAAGCTGGTGACGCTGTGCCGGCCCGATATCATCGCCGTCACCGGCGATCTTTTCACCGGACAAAAAACAGACAGCGAAGCGTTGTCGGGCTTTGCCCGTGTTTATTTCGATCGATTGCGAATCCCCTGGTTTTTTACTTTCGGCAACCATGATCCCGAGGGCGGTCAAGGCCGTGAGCCGATCCGCAGGATTTTTTCCGAGTCCGAATGGGGGATGATGGGCTCGCACAATCCGGATACCGGACAATTCAAGTGCGATTACCGCATCGATGTGTTCGTCGGTAAAGCGTTGATCCCGGTCTGGCAGATGTATGCGTTCGACAGCGGATCGGAACGCGGCAACAAGTCGATCAAGAAAAACCAGTTGGAGTGGTTTCGCGCGCAGTCGCTGAAAAGCCGGGCGGAGTACAAGACCATAGTGCCGGCCGTCGTGTTCTTTCACATTCCGCTCAAGCAGTACCATGATCTCTGGCAGGACTCGACTCTGGTCAAGTCCGGGGAGTTTCATGAAGCCGTCTGTTTGGAGGAGGACGACGGTTCGGTGTATCAGGCCTTTCTCGACCAGGGCAATGTACAGGCCTGTTTTTGCGGCCATGATCACGATAACAACTATTGGGGCAAGTATCATGGCGGCATTCTGCTGGTGTACGGCCATGTCACCGGCGACGCGGGCTATCACCGCCATTGGCCGCCGGGCGGAAAACTGATCTCTCTGCCGCTGAAAAAGGGCGAAATCGGCATCAAAGATATCGTGATGGAATGAAAATCCTTTATCCGCATCGAATTAATCTTCGAGACAAAGGAAAGTTGATGAAAAGATACCCATATCTGTTGCTGGGGGTGAGTTGTACGTTGGCGGTTGTCCTCGGGTGCAGCCGGCTGGAGCAGAAGAGGAGCGTTGACTATGTAGATCCTTTTATCTGCACATTGGGCGATCACGGCCACCTGTTCCCCGGAGCGGTCGTTCCGTTCGGTATGGTCAAATTGGGGCCTGACACCTATCCCAGCAGTCTGACCGGCAGCGGCCATTGGGCCCATTCCGGTTATAATTACGCCGACACGCTGATCCGGGGCTTTAGCCATGTTCGCAAGGAGAGCAGCGGCGGCACCCAGGTGTATGACCGGGGATGGATCGCCTCTGTTCTGCCCACGGTAGGCCGGCCGGAGATCGATCGCAGTAAAACGGCTGTTGCCATTGATAAGCGCAGCGAAAAGGCCACAACCGGGTTGTACCAGGTTACCCTGGCTGATGGGGACATAGAGGCCGCCTTGACCGCCACGACGCACTGCGGCTTTCATCGTTATCAATTCCCCAAGAGCGATGAAGCGCATGTTTTATTCGATCCGGGGAGCAGCGCGTTTGTCCGGCGCTCGCGCATCACGGTGACCGGCGACGATGCCTTTTCCGGCGCCATCGAGACCCATCCCAGCGCCATCCATTTCTGGGCCTGTTTTAACAGGCCCTTTCTTTCCTTCGCCACCTGGGACACGGTTCTACATTCGGGGCTACGGCACTGCGAGGCGCCGCGCGCCGGCGTTCTATTCGATTTTCATACCTCTGCCGGAGAGCCCCTTTTGCTCAAGATCGGCTTTTCTGTGATCAGCGAGGAGCAGGCTCGGCTCAATCTGCAGAGTGAAATTCCGGATTGGAATTTCGCCGCCACAGCCCAGGCCGCCAGGGAGAGTTGGAGCAAAATCCTTGACCGGGTCGAGGTCGAGGGCGATGAAGAATACAAAAAGGTCTTTTATACGGCATTGTATCATTCTTGCCAGCAGCCGTCCAACATCACCGACGTGAACGGCAAATATCTGGGATTCGATCAGCAGGTGCACCAGGCAGAGGGATTTCTCTTTCATGACAATTACGCCTTTTGGGACGATTACCGCACCAAGTTTCCGCTGATGAGTCTGGTGGATCCGGCTACGTTTAAAAACGTGGTGCACTCGATTCAGCATCTCTACCGGCACTGTGCGGATTACTGGACCTACACCAATCCCAAACACGAGCCCCATGTGGGAGGTTTTTCCGTAAGCGGCAAGGGTGGATTCA
Source organism: Candidatus Zhuqueibacterota bacterium (assembly GCA_022706175.1). The sequence goes on from JAKJDB010000125.1 coordinate 4,123, forward strand.
GGCCCTTTCTCACCTGCCGGCATGAACACATGCTCACGGTGGTGCTCGATGCCTATGAAAAAGGAATTGTTCGCGAGGAGGTTGAGAGCACCTATCAGGGCATGCGCAGCGAAACGATGATGCAGATGCCGGAAGAGTACGACCGGATCGGCTATATCCCGGCGCGGCCGGATCAGACCTTTGAATACGCCTACGACAGCTGGTGTGTGGCGCGAATGGCGGCCAGAGCCGGTCGTACCGAGGAGTACGATTACTTTATGCGCCGCGCCGGGTATTACCGCAACACCTGGGATTCCCGCATTGGATTTTTACGCGCGCGCGCGGCGGACGGTTCCTGGCTCGATTTTCCAGACGATCCGGCCGTCAACCGGGAGAAATATATGTACGAAGGATCTCCCTGGCAGTGGCGATGGTTCGTGCCCCATGATGTGCCGGGCATGATCGAAATGATGGGCGGGAGAGAGCGGTTCGTCCGCGACCTGGACTATTTTTTCAGCAACCATCTTTATCAAGCCGGCAACCAGCCCGATATCCATGCGCCTTTTTTGTTCAACATGGCCGGCGCTCCCTGGCTGACGCAAAAATGGGTTCGCACGCTGCTCACCGAACCCATGGTCCATCGTTATGGGACGCACGAGTTTTACCAGACGCCGATTTTCGATCGCATCTACAAAGCTACGCCGGACGGCTATCTGCTCGAAATGGATGACGATTACGGCTGCATGGCCGCCTGGTACGTTCTCAGCGCCATGGGGCTTTTTCCCGTCTGTCCCGGATCACCGGTCTATCAGCTGACCGCGCCGGTGTTTGAGCGCGTATCGATCCGCTTGGACGAAAAATTTTATCCCGGTCGTCAGTTCACCATTCGTGCGAACGGGTTGAGCGTGAAAAATATTTATATACAATCCGCGACGCTGAACGGCCGCGCCTTTAACCAGTCATCGATCACCCACGAGACGATCGTCCACGGCGGCGAGCTGATTTTTGAAATGGGGCCCCAGCCGAACAAACAGTGGGGTTTGTGAGGATCTGTTTTTGCCCGGACCTACCATGGCCCGGCTGCTGGAACGCTGCCGGCAGCTTGGCATTCGCCGCTACTGCATCGACACGTTTTGGTATACGGATAATCTGAATAGGGCAAGATGCAGCGAAAAAGAATAAGGAAGGCGAACCGCTTCAGCGCAGGACGTGCGCTGTTGATCTGTCTGGTTGTTGCCATGCAGCCGGGCTGCCGCAAAGGGGAATCCGGCGAGCACTCTGCCTCAACGCCGGTCCGGCTGTTGTGAAAACGTTCAAACAGATGGCTGAATATTGCATGTAGAGGCCAAAGTACTTTGAAAAGCAACGTTTTCACACAGTCTCAGGAGTTTTATAACGAAAAAACATAGTACTTATACACACCTTATATCAAGATACTCGAAGAAATGAACCCGGTAATTTATATCTTTCCTAATATTGAATGAGTGGAAAATGAAACATAATTTAATTCTCTTATCTGCAGCCTTTTTGTTGTCTTTTGCAGACGTGTGCAAACCGGGTGTTAATGAGGAAAACCAAGTTTCCAGTATTTCATACGCCTTAATTCCTCAGCCTGTACGCATGGATTATTCTTTCGGTCAGTTCACTATCGCGGAGAATACCGGAATATTTTGCCCTGAAATGCTTGAGGAGACCGCCATTATAGCCGCAAAACAGCTTGGAATTGCTCAGCAGGTAAACACCGGCAGGAAAAGAAAAGGCATCTTCTTGGCCATTGACCCCTTACTACGCCGTGAAGAATATCATCTGAAGGTGACCAGAGGGAGGATAGAAATCGCCGGTGGATCGAATGCCGGCGTCTTTTATGCGTTACAAACTCTGCATCAGCTGTCAGGTTCCGAGGGTCTTCCCTCGAAGGTGCCGTGTGTGGCAATACGTGATTATCCGAGGTTCAGTTGGAGGGGGCTGATGCTCGACTGTTCACGAACCTTTCAGTCACCGGAATACCTGAAGAAAACAATTGACAGGATCGCGTATTACAAGATGAATGTACTCCACCTTCATCTTACAGATGACCAGGGGTGGCGTTTAGAGATAAAATCGCGCCCTGAACTGACAGAAAAGGGCGCAAAATTTCACCCAGAATACAATGAACCGGAAAACCACCAGGGTTTTTATTCACAGGAAGAGATGAGAGAAATCATCCGCTACGCCGGTTCGAAAGGAATAACGATTGTTCCAGAGATCGAAATGCCCGGTCACAGTACGGCTGTTCTTGTCTGTTATCCCGAGCTTTCCTGCAGCGGGAAGAGCGTTGACAAAATATTCCCGTTCTTTAAAGGTCCGAGTGTTACAGCGGATATTCTGTGCGCCGGAAATGAGGAAACCTTCGCTCTGATAGAGGATGTACTTGATGAGATCGTTGAGGTGTTTCCTTCAGAGTTCATTCATATCGGCGGTGATGAAGCTCCAAAAGGAGCATGGGAGAAATGTCCCAAATGTCAGAAGAGGATAAGGGATGAGGGGTTAACGGACGAAAAAGAGCTGCAAAGCTACTTTATCCGCCGGGTTGAGCAGTACATCCATTCCAAGGGACGAAGACTGATCGGATGGAGCGAAATCATCGAGGGCGGACTGGCGCCGAATGCCGCGGTGATGGACTGGATAGGAGGAGCCAAGGAGGCAACGGAAAAAGGGCATGATGTGGTCATGTCGCCCACCAGTCATTGCTATTTCGATTATCCATATACCTCTATCGACTCTGAGCGAGCTTATCGTTTCGATCCGGTTAAAGATCTTTCGCAGGGACAATCAAAACATATTCTCGGACTCCAGGCAAATTTCTGGTCGCATATTGACCGTGAGCCGGACCGTGTGGATAAGCAGCTTTTTCCGAGACTTCTTTCAATCGCGGAACGGGGATGGTCACCGTCAGAAAGAATGGACTGGGATTCGTTCAGGATTCGCCAGGAAAAACATCTTGCGGTGTTGCGGCAAATGGGAATAAACTATTATAAAGAGGATGTCTCAGAATCGGTAAG
>JAKJDB010000126.1 GCA_022706175.1 Candidatus Zhuqueibacterota bacterium
GCCCGCTCCGGTCGCAGACCCGCCGCGGCCGCCGCCGCCGGGACCGGAGATAAGGTCTTGGCTGTTGACGCCGCTGGTGGTGGTGCGGCCTCCGCGCACGCCCGCTGTTCCGGCCGCAGCGCCGCTGCTCCGGGTAGACCGGCCGCTTGCGGCCAACCGGTCGATGTTGTCAAACACCTGGTCAAAGGCCTGAGAGGCCTGGCCTCCGCTGGCCACTACATCGCTTACCGTTTGATCCTGCGCCTGTCGGCTTCCGGTAGTAAGGATCGCCAGAAGCCCCTGACCGCTGACCTCGGCCTCTGCTTGACGCACCGCGCCGCCGCCGGGTCCGGACGGCAGTCTCAGGGTGGAGCCGCCTCCCGCTGCGCCGCCAGAGGGTTGCTCTGCAGCGGAGGAGACGCCGCCGCTCCGCTCCACTGCGCTCCGGCCTCCTGCGGCCGGGCGTCGCGCGGCGAGCGGCGCCCTTTTCTTCTGCACATCCACAGGCAGGTTCTCGATCATTCGATTGGCGATGCGCACCGTCTGCTCCTCCCGGTCCAACACCAGCCGGGCGTAGCGGTCCTGAATGGTGCGGATCGTGCTGTCAGACACGCTCACCGGCGGCGGGTTGAACAGAAAATAGAGGACAAACGCCACATGCAGAACAAACGAGGCCGTCAGAATGAGCAGAAACTCGCGATCCAGTTCCTCGAACGGCTTTCGATAATATTTTTCCGGTAAAACAGCGACCGTAAAAAACTCCTCGGTTAATCACTCTCAGGCGCTCAGGTCGAGCGGCAGCCCTCTTGGGCACGAAGCGTCGGACAAACCGAGACGCTTATCCGCCTTTTTGATACACCACCAGGCGCATGTTGGGAAACTCGGAACGGCCGCAGGTGGCCATCACCTTGAGCAAGGTGGTGAAGGGCAGCTTTTGATCGCCCTGAATGGTGACCTTGCCGGTGAACTTGATGCCATAGCTCTCTTCCATCTTTTTGGCCTCCTGCGCATACTTTTGCAGCGTCTCATACAACCGGGGGATCAACAGATCAGACTGGCTCGCCAGATTGCTCAACCGCTCCACCGGTTTTTCATTGACCAGGATCCACTCCTTGGACACGGTCACATCCAACGCCACTTCCGGCAGCTGTTCGCTGGTGGATTTGGGCAGGGTCAGGTCCTGAGAGGGATGGGTCAATTGGCCTTCGATGTTGTAGCTTTTAATCAAGAACACCAGGATGATGGTGAACATGTCCATCATGGAAGTGAGGTTCAACGCCACTTTGGTCTGACCGCCGGTGTTATGCCGCTTGATGCGTGACGGTATAAAAGCCATAGGAAGTACCTAATCGATTTCTATAAAATTCCCGCGCTGATGACCACTTCAGGGAACAACTCATAACCGACATTGTTCACTTTGATGCTGCGCGCCGCATCCATGGTACTGACCAGGGTCTGATAATCTATATTCATCTCGGCCTGGATGATGATCTTGCGGGTGTCCATCGGCGAAGTGACCACGCGCTGCTTAAGCTCATACAGTTTACGATTCAGCGCGTCGAAATCATAGCGGCCGTCGGGCAGCAGGCCGATGGTGGGCCCGCCCGTGGCCGGATCCCGCAACACCGCTTGCGAGCTGGAGAGATAAAAACCCCGCGAGGTGATCGAAATGGTCAGATCCAGCCCCGGCTGCGCCTCTTTGTCCATCAGGGTCTGACTCACCGGGCCTCCGGCGGCGCGGGGCAGATTCAATTCGATGACGCCGTATTTGACGAACTGGGTGGTGGACAGGAGAAGCGGTATCAACACCACCATCATGTTCATCACCGGAAACAGGTTGAGTTCCACCTGTTCCGTTTCCAGATGACGACGTTGAGAGGGTTTATAAGCCATGCTTAACGATTCCCGGTTAACAGGTTAATCAGTTTCACCATGTGCTCGTCGATCTCATCGATGATCTTGCCGGTCCGGTTGGTCAGATAGGTGTAGGCGAAAATCGTCGGTATGGCGATGAACAATCCCACCAGCGTCGTGTTCATGGCCGTGGAGATGCCGGCCGCCAGCAGACGGGCTTTCTCCGATGCATCGATGCCCGGTGCGGATATCGAACGGAAGGCGATGATCAGGCCGTAGATGGTGCCGAGCAGACCCAGCAAAGTGGCGATATTGGCCAGCATGGCCAGATAATTGGTGCGCGCCTGCAGCTTGGGAATGACTTCGAGCATGCCCTCATCCACGGCGTTCTGAATGGAGCGGAAATCCACCTGCTGTTTATTGACCACGGAGCGCAGCCCGCTGGCCACGACTTTGGGCAGCGCCCGGTCCTTGGCGCGCAGGCAGAGATCCAGAGCGTCTTCCAGCTTGCCGGCGGTGACCAGTTTCCGGATCTCTCCCATGAACTTTTCAGCATTGATGTCGCTGCGGCCGAGGATAAAAATCGCGCGTTCGATCGCGATCGCCACCGCGAACACCGCCGCAATCATCAACGCCCACATGTAAAGATAACCGGCAACGTCCGGACTAAAGTTACGGAATATCTCAGCCATGGAAGCCTCCCAAAAAAGCAATAAAAAAATGCGTGCCGAACGAATAAAATAAAAAGAATATATTCTTATTTCTTTTCTTTAGCAAGATTTTTTTTGGCCGTTTGCATGCGCGCCCCCTCTTCCTTTTCCCGAACCACCTCCTCGAGAAACACCGGCCGCTGTTTGAGCTCGGCATCGAAGGAGCGCGTCAGAGGCGCCGCCTCGCCGACCTCTGGAGCCACCCGCTTGGGAATCAGGGTGACCGCCGGTTTTTCGATCACCGCTTCGATATGGATGTCCTCCAGAGACACCTCCGTGACCGCGGTGGGCGGCGTCGATCCCCGGGTCGAGTCAACGACCGCAGGGGACGGTTCCTGGCTGCCGGCCATGGCCGCCAGAGTCATCATGAACAACATCACACAGTGTCGCATCCTGCCTCAATCCTTGATCCAGTGCCCTGCGCCTTGCGGCTGCAGCGCGGGCCTTGTCTCCCACCGGCGCCGGTCCGGCCAGGCGCACCGGTTACCGTTGTCTGGCGTGCATCGCGCTGGACCTCTCCCAGCCGGCGACCTGCCGCACCCGCAGCTCTACCTGAAAAGAGGGCGGCCGACCTTCACCCTTGACCACCTCCAGAGCAAGCAGATTCTGTCCGCTCACCAGACCATCGGTGAGCTCCACCTCCATCATTTTGTTCCCCTGCTCTGCGCCGTGGGTCTGCCGGATTAGCTCGCCGTTGAGATAGACACCTACGGCGTGAGCGGCCGGAAACGACACCCAGCCGCGGACCGGCAGACCGGCCACGGTAAAAAACTTGCGCAAAAACATGCGTGGAACCGGGATCAAACGCACCACCAGGGAATCGCTGGGATCACTGACCGGCTCCAGCAACCAGACGGCCCGGCGGTCCAGCGGATCCGCCGCGGCAACCCGGGACCATAGCGAGGCGTCGAAATCCGCACCGGCCCAACCGGCAAAAGAGGTGGACGCAGCTCGCCAGGTGGTGTCGCTGACGGTCAGCTGCTCCTCGACGTTAAGATTCATCGCCGTCGCATAGTTCTCCGGATCCACCGCCACCAGCAGAGTGAGAACATCTTTTGACGCCAGGCTGTTGACGGCGAACTCTTTGGACAGACCATAGCCGCGCTCCAGCACCTCTTTTTCTACATGACGCAGCGTCGACCGGTTGCTGTCAAATGTAAACAACGCCTCTTCAAAAATGGGATCCTCGGTCTGGCTGAAGCGGCGGCCGGCTAAAGCGGCGCGTTCCTTGGCGTCTGCTGCGACCAGCTCACAGCGATCGGCGAACTGAACAACCCGCGACAGCAGGCTGTCCTGAAAGGCGGCGGTTGTAGTTTCCTCCACACGCCAACGGGGAAGAGTGAGCAAAGTCTGCCGAAAGCCCGCCAGGGCGCTGTCCATGATGGCCTGGGAAAAATCCACCATGTTGGACATGTCCTTGGCGTAGGCGGCCAGAACATCGAGCTGATCCTCCAGGGAGCGGCCGCTGTAGATCACATTGGAATAATTGATAAATTGATTCGAAAGCGTCGCCAGCCCTTCGATGGCCAGACGGCTGAAGCCTTTGGGAATGGCGCTGTGGGCGGCAAGCAGCTTTTGCCGGGACAGAGCGACCCAGGGCGAATCATAGCCCATGGAATCGGCAGAGAGAATGTTCGCCTGATGGCTGGCCAACGTCTGCTGCAGCAGCGGAATGGCGCCGATCTGAAGCAATTGCTTCTGATAGACCAGACGCTGAAGGTCATTAAGCCCTTTGGGAACCGGAGCGTTCTGCACCGCCAGGGCGGATTGATACCGCCATTCGCCCATATTGTAGTAAACCTCTGTCAGCCTCTCCTTTGAACGGTCGATCCATTTGTCGGCGATGCGCAGCAGGCTGTCCTGGGATACGGTGGCGGACACCTGAGCGCTGTCCGTGAGGCCTTTTATCAGATCCTGATAATAGCTCTCCTTCAACCTGGACAAACCCTTGATGGCGTTGCGAAACACCACGGCCGCGCGTTCAGAGAGAACCACGGCGGCGTCATTGATCTCCTTCTGAGCGACGATCCGGCGGTTGCTCTCCATCTCCGGCAGTTCCTGAGCAGCCCAGGTTTCAGCGAACCGTTGATAGGCGACGCCTACCAGGTGGGTGGCCTCATACACGCGGGGTGTGCCATAACCGGCACAGTTGCCCAGACGGCGGACGATCTCGAGCAGCAGCTCCTTTTTCTGTTCTTTCGCCGCTGCCAGGTCAGCCGAAGGCAGACGGAAGGCAATGGCGTCAAACGCCTCGGTTTGAATCGCGGCGATGGCGAATTCGGACTCTGCGGCATAAAAATCGTTACGATCCAGGCCTTTGCGATGCAGAGTCTCGCTGAGGCCGGCGGCTTGCAGGAATTCTTGCAGCGCTTTGCCCGACTGGCCCAGCTGATGATAATGGCGGCCGCGCAGATAAGCGGCCTCCACCGTGCGTGGGGATTCGGGAAATTTTTTGATAAAAGCGGACAGCGCGTCGAGGGATTTCTCCTGCTCGTTCATCCGCTGATAATAGATTGCGATGTCAAACGCCGCATCATCGGCATATTCGTCGGTGGGAAAGCGCTGCAAAAACGAACGGTTGATCTTGATCGCGCTCTCCCAATCCTCTGATCGGGCGTAATAGAGTGCGGCGTTGTACAGCGCGTCGCGCGCTTTGAGAGTGTCCGTCTGTATCGAGGCCAGGCGTTCATAGGTCAGGGCGGCGTTGCGATAGTCGCGCAGTTCCACATAGTCAAAGGCCAGGTTGTTCTGCGCATCGAGCACATAGGCTGATTTGGGTTGGGTCGTCAACAAGACCCCGTAGGTTTCGATCGCTCGATTGTACTCGTTGGCCTTGTCGAATTCCAGCGCCGCGTTGAACAGCGCCAGGTCGGCGAACGTGCTGTTCGGCGCCTCGGTGACCACCCGGCGGTACTCGTTGCCCGCCTCCAGATGCTTATTGTCCTCTGCCAGCATCTCCGCCGCCAGATAGATGGATTCCGCCAGACGCCGGCGGGCCCGGGTTTTGGTCTCCTCAGACACATCGCTGTTGGCGATGCGGCGGGCGATGATCTCCGCGCTGCGGAAATCCGCTTTGCCGAAATAGCTCTCCATAATGGCGCTGCGAGCCTGGGCGAACTCTTCGCTGCCCGGGAAATGACGCAGCAGGGTATTGAAATATTTCAAGGCCTCTTTGTACTGATGGCGATGATAATACAGCGCGCCGGCATTGGCGAGAAAAACCGGCGTCTCGGGATCGTGCGGGAACAGTTTGATATAGTTGTCGTAGGCCTGAGCCAGCCGCTGCTCCTCGGTCGTGAGCTGGTGCGGCTCGAGCTTCATCCTTTCGCGGAACTTGACTCCCTGAGGATTTTTGGTCTCCTTTTGCAGATCCGCCAGCGAGACGGTCTGCTGCGCCGCTCGTTCGGCATCGGCGATCTCCTCCAGCGCCGCGTCGCGCGCCAGGGCCACGGCGTTGGTGGCGGCGAAACGCTGATAGGGCGAATTCCAATACAGATTGCTGATGCGGAGATATTCGTCGAAAGCCTGCTGCGTCTGCTTGAGTTTGGTGTCCATGGTCAAGGCCATGTTCCAATGGATCAGCGCGGCGCTCGAGTCTGCGGCAAAGCCGTCCAGATATTTCCGGCTCTGCAGCACGGCCTGCTGAAAAAACTCGATCTGGCCGGTCTCCTGGCCGCGGTTCAGCAGCACGGTGATGTTGTCGCGCAACGCGCTCTCGACCTGCAGCAGCGCCCGTTTGCGCACCGCGGCGTCCGTATTCCGGTTCCACCAGTCGCTGCCTTGGCCGTAGGTAGTGTACAGGAGCTCGCGGCTGCGAAAGGCCTGCGCCTGATCCTCCAGGCGGCGATAACACTGTACGATGCGGTTCTGCACCACCGGCGCCAGCGCATCGTTCGGATACAGCGTCAGCAGCAGGGTGAACGCCTGCAGCGCGTTGGGATAATCCTCTTTTTCGTTGAAATAGGCGTCGCCGATGCGCTTGAGCACCTGAACGCCATAGTCGCGGCCGCCGATTTTTTGCAGATACTCGGCCGCCCGGTTCGCGCCGCCGTAATCCAGGAACGAAAGGCCGATGTATTCCACGGATTCATCCGCCAGAGAGGGGTTGGTGAATTTCTGCTGCGGATCGAACTGCCGGGCTTTTTCGATATCATCGGCGAGCCGGGTAAAATAAGAGATCGCCCGCGGATAGTCGTTGATCCGGTAGTAACACCAGCCCAAGCGATACAGGGCTTCGTTGTAGCGCGGACTGTCGTAAAAGGGAAGGATGCGTTCGAAATAGGTGATGGCGGTCTCCACCGCATTCACCGGCGGATTAAAGTAATACTCGCCCAGTCGCATCAGCGCATCCGGCATGAGAGTGCTGCGCGGAAAATCATTCACCACTTTTTCATAAAACGCCCGGCTGCTGTCGGCAAAACCGGCCTCTTCCAGCAGAAAGCCGATGTTGAAAAAGGCATCGTCCACCAGATCGCTGTGGGGATATTTTTCGACCACCGACACATAGAGGTCCAAAGCCTTGCCGATGTTTTTCTGCGGCTCTGCGGGAGGCGTCGTTTGCTGGCCGCGTTCGTAGAGCGCGTAGAGGCGG
>JAKJDB010000127.1 GCA_022706175.1 Candidatus Zhuqueibacterota bacterium
GACGCCGACACGGACATCGTTGGATCTCCCGCGCCCTCGGGCTTTTATACGGTGACCGGCGTTCTGGATTATACCGCTGCCAGCGGCTGGCAGATCAGGCCCCGCCGGCTGGATGATTTTGTCCTCACTGTCGGCGTAGCGCACATCCAGGCTCGATCTGTCGACGGTTTTGGGTTGGAGCAGAATCACCCCAATCCTTTTAATGCCTCCACGACCTTTGTTTTGACCCTGGCGCAGACGGAACCGGTGCGCGTGCTGTTGCGCGATGTGACCGGCAGACAAGTGCGGCTGATCTTCAGCGGCACGCTGTCCGCAGGCGTCCACCGTTTTACCGTAGACGGCCGTTCACTGGGCTCCGGACTTTATCTCTATCAGGTGGAGACGCCCTCTTTCCGGCAATGCAAAAAAATGACCCTGCTGCGCTGAGCCCGCGCAACCGCGACGGCCCCAGAGGATCGACGCAGAGAATAAAAAGACTTGCCTGACACACGAGAATGTGATATCTTGGACATCACCTGTTTCCTTAACAACGAGGAGAAAAGGGTATGGAAAAGACGGATAAAAAAGATCGAACGCTGTCCATGGACCGGCGTCAGTTCATCGGCGCTGCAGCGACGGCCTTGGCGGCGATCACCACGGGCTGCGGTCATTCAAAGAGCGCCATGGTTGTTCCGCGCGAGGTGCTGGGCGGCCCGGGCTATGTGGCGCCCAGCGACCGGCTCAATTTTGCCGCGGTCGGCATCGGCGGCATGGGGCATGCGGATCTGACCAACTTTGCCAAAGAGGGACAGAACATCGTTTCGTTGTGCGATGTGGATTATAAATACGCCGAACGCACCTTTAAAGAATATCCCAAGGCCACGCGCTACAAGGACTTTCGGATCATGCTGGAGAAAGAGGCGAAGAACATCGATGCGGTGATCGTCGCCACTCCGGATTTCATGCATGCGCCGATCTCTTTGATGGCGATGCGCATGGGCAAGCACGTCTATTGTGAAAAGCCGCTGACCCATACGGTTGCGGAAGCCTTTGAGATGGCTCGAGTGGCGCGCGAGATGAAGGTGGCCACGCAGATGGGCAATGCCGGCCAGGCGGGCGAGGGCTGGCGTGTGCTGAAAGAGTATTTTATGGCCGGCGCCATCGGCCGAGTGCGGGAGGTGCATCAGTGGAGCGATCGGCCCCGTGGCGGCGGCGTCTGGCCCCAGGCCATCGCCCGGCCCACGGCCACCATGCCGGTGCCCAAGGGATTGGATTGGCAGCTGTGGCTCGGTGTGGCTCCGGATCGTCCCTATCATTTCGTCTACCATCCGTTCCGCTGGCGCGGCTGGCTCGATTTCGGCACCGGAGCGCTTGGCGACATGGGCTGCCATGCGTTTCATCCGATTTTTAAAGCGCTGGATCTGGCGCACCCGATCAGCGTGGAAGCCAGTTCGACCGAATGGCACGAGGAGACGTTCCCCCTGGTCTCTGTGGTCAAATATCAATTCCCGGCGCGCGGGCCGGAGCAGCCGCCTCTGACCCTGACCTGGTATGACGGCATGATCCGCCCCACCATGCCCATGGAACTGGAACCGGACCGCAAGGTCGAGTACAACGATACGCTCTATGTCGGGGACTCGGGCAAGATGTTGAGCAATCGCATTATCCCGGAAGAGCGTCACAAGGAATTTCCCAAACCCGCCGAAGTCCTGCCGCGTTCGATCGGTCATCACAAAGAGTTCATTGCCGCGTGCAAGGGCGGCGATCCCGCCGGCGCCAACTTTGAGTTCGCCGCACTGGTGACTGAGGTGGTGTTGCTCGGCAATATCGCCCTGCGCATGCAGAAAAAACTAGAGTGGGACGGCGAACAACGGCGCTTTACCAATCTGCCGGAGGCCAATGCGTTTTTGACAAAAACGTACCGTCCCGGCTATCAGGTCCTGTGAACCGGTAGGCCTGGGATGGAAAAAAACAGGCTTGCATCACTTTAGGATAATTTTTATATTCTTTTACGGTGTAAGCCAAGGATTAAAAGAAAGTGGGTCCAATGAATTTGATCAGCAGAAGGGATTTCTTGCTCAAATCCGCAGGGGTGGGTGGTGCGCTGATGGCATCGCGTTCGGTTTTCGCTGCGTCGCGGTATCGGCAGATTATCGGCAGCAACGGGGATGTCCGCGTAGGGATTATCGGCATCCGCTCCAAGGGCGCGCAGCATATCGAAGAATTCTACAAGATCCCCGGCGTGCGAGTGGTGGCCCTTTGCGATGCTGATCTGGATATCCTGCACCGTGAAACAGACAAATTCAGTATCCGGAAGGAACCGGTTGCCGCGTATCAGGATTTACGCCGGCTTTTAGACGATCCGCAGGTTGATGCGGTCGTCATCGCTACGCCCAATCATTGGCATTCGTTAGCCGCCATCTGGGCTTGTCAGGCGGGCAAAGACGTTTATGTGGAAAAACCGGTTTCCCACACGGTGTGGGAGGGCCGCAAGCTGGTGGAAGCGGCGCGAAAATACAACCGTATCGTCCAAGCCGGCACGCAAAACCGTTCAGACACCGGTTTTCGCGAAGCGATCGAGTTCATCCGGCAGGGCCATATCGGCAAAGTCCTTTATGCGCACGGCGTCTGGTACAAGGAGCGCAACCCCATCGGCCGGGTGACTCAACCACAGCCCATCCCTGCGTCAGTGGACTATAATCTGTGGACCGGCCCGGCCAAGATGCAGCCCTTGATGCGCAAACGGTTGCATTATGATTGGCACTGGTTTTGGGAATACGGCGACGGTGAGATGGCCAACATCGGCGTTCATCAGATCGACGACTGCCGTTTCGCTCTGAATCTCAATCACTATCCGAAACGGTTGTGGAGCCTCGGCGGCCGTTTTGTCTTTGACGATGACGGCGAAACCCCCAACACCCACTTGACCGTGCTGGATTATGGCGACATCCCGGTGATCGTTCAGGTGCGCAACCTCTACCGCGCTAAAGGACAACGCGCGATGGATCACCTGCGCGGCACCCGTGACGGCAACGTGCTGCAGTGCGAGGGCGGCTATTTTGTAGGCGGACGCGGCGGCGGTTCGGTCTATGACAACGATAAGAAACGGATCAAGCAGTTTCCCGGCGACGGCGGCGGCCAGCATCAAGCCAATTTTATCGACGCCGTTCGCAGCCGCAGAGTGCAGGACCTGCACGGGGAGATCGAGCAGGGACACATCACCTCAGCCCTGTGCCACCTGGCCAACATCGCTCACCGCATCGGCCGAAGCGCGGATGTGGACGAGATCAAAGCCGCGGTCAAGGACTCGGGGAGTGAAGCGCAGGCAGCGGTGGAGAGCGTCATCGAACATCTGCTGCGCAACGAAGTGGATCTGAAAAAACAGCCGTTGACCCTCGGGCCCTGGCTTGCCTGGGATGCGGAGAAAGAACGGTGTGTCGGTCCTTTTGCCGGCAAAGCCAACAAATATCTGTCGAGGAAAAAGTACCGTAAGCCTTTTGTCATACCCAAAAACGTTTAAGGCTTCACAGGATGTAAACGCAGGGCAGGGGCACGGTTCTTCGTGCCCTTGTGTGTTTTAGGACGCCCGCCGGGGACCTCCCTGCGATGACGGATGCACAGCAGAAGTAACCTTATGAAATGGAAGGCTGGAAGAATGAAAAGAATTCAAATGTGCCGTGTGATGATGGTCGTGTGGCTGCTCGTGTGTGCAGTCGCTGTTCGGCCGGCTGACGTCAATCAATTGACCGATGAGGAGAAAGGGCAGGGCTGGAGGCTCCTGTTCAACGGCGTGGATTTTACCGGTTGGATGACGTTGGCAGGGGACAGTCTGAGGGAGGGCATGTGGCAGGTGCAGGACGGCGCTCTGACCGTTCTCGGCGGCCACGAGGAGGGGTGCGACATCATCACCAGAGATACCTTCATCAATTTTGAACTGACCTTGGAGGTGAAATTGACCCGAGGCGCCAACAGCGGCATTAAATATTTCATTCAGCCGGCATGCAGCGTCGGGTTCGAATATCAGGTTCTGGACGATGAGGTGAATCCGGATGCCAAACAGGGCCGGAACGGCAACCGTCGATTCGCCTCGCTGTACGACCTGCTGCCTGCAAAAAATACCAAGCCGAAACCCATCGGAGAGTGGAATCAGGTCCGTCTGATCGTCCAAGGCAACCATATCGAACACTGGCTCAACGGCGAAAAAGTATTGGCATTCGACCGCGACGGAAAAAAGTTCCGCCAGGCTTTCAAAAAAAGCAAGTTCAGGGCGATGAAGGATTTCAGCCGCCGTCAGCAGGGCCACATCTTTCTACAGGATCACGGCCGTCAGGTCAGTTACCGGAACATCAAGCTGCGCGCTCTTTAATCCCGGTTGCCTCGATTCTCCTGAAAGATCGAGCGACAGCCGCTGACCACTCCGGCTGGGGAAGGGTTGAACGTCGCTGCAACGGTTGTTCGTTCGGGATTATTTTTTTGCTCAAGGACTTGACGCCATGCGTGTACATGCCATGCTCATTCCCCTGCTTCTTCTCGGCTCGCGAATAGCCGCTGTAGAACGGATCGATCGCCGGGCTTTGGTCAGCCGCCATAATCCGGTCAACGAGTCCATGGATCTCTGGTCGCCCCTGACCGTGGGCAACGGCGAGTTCGCTTTTACCGCAGATGCCACCGGACTGCAGACCTTTCCAGAGCTGTATGAGGAAACCATCCCCCTGTCGACCTTGGCGCAGTGGGGCTGGCACACCACTCCGGATACCATCGTTCATCGCCTTGATGCGGCGTATCAGACGATGGACACCTACGGCCGTGAGGTCCAATACGCCGCCAGAGTGAACAACCCGGCGGCGCAATGGCTGCGCGCCAATCCCCATCGTCTGCATCTGGGCCGCATCGGTTTTGATCTGCGCCATCGAGACGGCAGCACGGCGGTGGTCAAAGATCTTGATGCGATTCACCAGTCACTGGATCTTTGGTCGGGCACGCTGACCAGCGAATTTCAATTTGACGGGGAAACCGTGCAGGTGACCGTGGCTTGCGATCCGGCGCAGGACCGGATCGCGGTGCAGGTGCACTCGCGACTGGTGGCGGACCGTCGGCTGCGCATCCTTTTGCATTTTCCCTATGCGGCTGCGACGTTTGGTCCGGCATGCGCCGATTTTCAGCAGCCTGACCGGCATGAGACGCGGGTTCTAGAACAGACCTATGAGCGCCTGCGGCTGCAACGCCGGCTCGACACCACCTGGTATTATGTCGGAATCGATTGCGATGCGCCGGCGCAGTTCATCTCCACGGAAAAGCACAGGTTGTTTATTCAGGCAGCGGGCCGTCATCGCTTGGGATTTGTCTGCGCGTTCTCGCCGGATCCCATCTCCGGTGTAAAAGAATCCGCAAAGATTTTCCACCGGTCGCGGAAAAAGTGGAACGCTTTCTGGTCTCGCGGCGCTGCGGTTGATTTTTCCGCCTGCCGGGATTCTTTAGCCTTTGAGCTGGAGAGGCGGGTGGTGCTGTCGCAATACTTGACCCGCATTCAGTGCGCCGGATCGCTGCCGCCGGCCGAGACCGGATTGACCTGCAATTCGTGGTATGGAAAATTTCATCTCGAGATGCACTGGTGGCATGCAGTGCACTTTGCCCTGTGGGGCAGGCCGGAGCTGTTGGAAAAAAGCATGGCTTGGTATCAGTCGCTGCTGCCGGCCGCGCGCGCCGAAGCGACGCGGCAAGGCTATTGCGGCGCCCGATGGCCCAAAATGGTCGGACCGGATGGCCGGGAAAGCCCATCGACCGTGGGCGTGTTTCTGATCTGGCAACAGCCCCATCCCATCTATTACGCTGAACTGCTCTACCGGCTGCATCCCAAAAAGGAACTGCTGAAAAAATATCAGGACCTGGTTTTCGCTACAGCGGATTTTTTAGCTTCTTTTGCCGTTGAGGATAGCGCCAGCGGCCGCTATGTTCTCGGTCCGCCCATGATACCTGCGCAGGAAAAGCATAGACCTGAATCGACGCGCAATCCGCCGTTCGAATTGACCTATTGGCGTTTTGCTCTGCAGACCGCACTGCAGTGGCGCCAGAGATTGAACCTCGCTGCAGAACCGGCCTGGGAAAAAGTCTTGGCCGGATTAGCCGCTCCGCCGGTTAAGGAAGGGCTTTATCTGAACGCCGAAGGGGATGACGATACCTTTGCCAATCCCTCGAGGCGGCGCGATCATCCCACGCTGTTGGCCGGATGGGGCATGTTGCCGGGACCGGGAGTGGATTCGGAGACCATGCGGCGCACGCTGCATGCGGTGATGCGTGATTGGGACTGGCAGTCCACCTGGGGTTGGGATTTTCCCCTGGTGGCCATGACCGCAGCCAGGTTGGGCGAGCCGGAGCTGGCGATTCAAGCGCTGATGATGCCTGCGGAGAAGAACCGCTATCTAAAAAACGGCCATAATTATCAGCGTGCCAATCTGCCGGTCTATCTGCCGGGCAACGGCGGACTGCTGGCTGCCGTTGCCATGATGGCTGCCGGCTGGGAGGGCGGTCCCAGCGATCACGCTCCCGGCTTTCCAAAAAACAGCCAATGGAACGTTCGCTGGGAGGGGTTGAACCGACTGCCCTGAAGGCTCGGCCGCATTCAACCTCTTGCCGCGGCATCATCTGGAGATGTGATGAAAAGATGGATCATGATCCTATTGACCATCGGATTGACGTCCCTCGCCTCTGCGTCCGGCCGGCAGCCTGAGGTCATCGATGACTATGACGTGGTGATCTACGGCGCCACCTCTGCCGGGGTTACGGCTGCCATACAGGTTCAGGCGATGGGCCGAACCGCGGTGATTGTCGAACCCGGGCAGCATGTCGGCGGATTGACCAGCGGTGGGTTGGGCTCCACGGATACAGGCAACAAAGCGGTGGTCGGCGGACTCAGCCGCGAGTTTTATCGGCGGATCAAAAAATATTATGACGACCCGCAGGTCTGGCGCTATGAGAGTCAGGCTGACTATGCCCGCTATCGTCCGCAGGACGACGCCATGTGGACCTTTGAGCCGCATGTGGCTGAGAGCGTTCTGCGTCACATGTTGGAGCAGAGCGGCGCACGGGTGTTCTTTGGTGAACGGTTGCAGCGGAAAAACGGCGTCAGAATGA
>JAKJDB010000128.1 GCA_022706175.1 Candidatus Zhuqueibacterota bacterium
CAACACGCCGACCCGCCGCATGCTGATCAGATCGGTATAGCCCTCGAGGATGACCGCTGCGTTTTTATCGCGCATCGCCTGACGGCCCCAGTGCAAACCGTAAAGCACCAGCCGCTTCTGATAAATATCGGTCTCCGGTGAGTTGATGTATTTCGGCGAGCTGTCCTCGATCAAGCGGCGGCAGCCAAAGGCCACCACCTGGCCGGTGAGATTGTGAATGGCAAACGCCACCCGGCCGCGAAAACGGTCATAGTAATCGCCCCGCTCGTTCTGAATCACCAGACCGGCGCGCAGCAACAGCTCCGGTTGAATGCCCAGTCCTTTGGCGTGTTCCAACAGCCCGTTCCAGCGGTTGGGCGCATAGCCGATCCAATACTCCCTCCACTCCTCTTTTGTGATGCCCCGCTGCTGCAGATAGCTGCGCGCCGACTCCGCTTCGTCGGATTCGAACAGCTTTTTCTGAAAAAACTCGGCCGCCATCTGGTTCACGTAGAACAGCGCCTCTTTTTCCTGCAGACTGGCCAGGTCCTCGTTCTCCTCCGGCAGCAGGATCCCCGCGGCTTTGGCCAGCCGCCGCACCGACTCGGGAAAGGTCAGCCGGTCCATGCGCATGATAAAAGTGAACACATTGCCGCCGGCGCCGCAGCCGAAACAGTGAAAAATCTGCAGCTCGGGATTGACGCTGAACGAGGGGGTCTTTTCATGATGAAACGGACAAAGACCGAAATAATTTTTACCGCGGTGCTGCAGGGTGACATAGGTGGAGACCACCTCCACAATATCACTGGCCTGCCTTACCTGATCTATTTTATCCTGACCGATCGACACAGAAATAAAAAATCCTTGCTTTTTATCCGGATTATTGATATCCTTTTTCGCGATGAAACCCATTCACCAAGCGGAGAAAACCGTGGACCAACGAACCCTGCCCAGGCTGCTGGAGACCAGCGCCGAAAAGTATGGCAACAACGTGTTGATGTGGGAGAAAAAAGACAAAGCCTATCAGCCCATGACCTACTGGGAGATGCGCGAGCGGATCCATCAATTCGCCGCCGGGCTCTTGAGCCTGGGAGTCGCCAAAGGGGACCGCCTGGCTCTGATCTCAGAAGGCCGCACCGATTGGGTGACCGCTGAACTCGGCATTCTGTACACCGGAGCGATCAATGTGCCGATTTCGGTCAAACTGGATGAGCTCTCTGAGCTGAAATTCCGCCTCGCTCATTCCGGCGCGCGCATGGTGGTGGTCTCAAGCGGCCAGGTCGAAAAGATCCAAAAAATCAAAAAAGATCTGCCAGAATTGGAAAAGATCATCCTGCTGGATGAATCGCAAATCTACGACCGGGACCAGATTACTTTACAAAATCTGTTAGACAAAGGCAAGCACTATCTGGATGTTCATCGCAGCCAATTTGAAGCCGGCTGGCAAGCCATCTCGGAAAACGACCTGGCCAACATCTGCTACACCTCAGGCACCACCGCGGACCCCAAGGGCATCATGCTGACCCACCGCAACTATACTGCCAATGTGGAACAGGCCAACTCTTTGCTGCCCATCCCGGAGTGGTATTGCTCGTTGCTGATCCTTCCTTGGGATCATGCCTTTGCCCACGTGGCCGGCATCTACACCCTGATGAGCAACGGCGCGTCCATGGCGTCGGTGCAGATCGGCAAGACCCCCATGGAGACTCTGAAGAACATTCCGCTCAATATCAAAGAGACCAGGCCGACCTTTCTGCTCAGCGTGCCCTCCCTGGCGCAAAATTTCCGCAAGAACATCGAAAAAGGCATTCGCGCCAAAGGGCCGCGCACCGTCAAGCTGTTTGAAAAAGCCCTGGCCACCGCCTACAAGTACAATGGCCTCGGCATCGATCGCGGCAAAGGCAGCCGCCTGCTGCTCAAACCGATGATGATGCTCTACGACAAGCTCCTGTTCAGCAAAATCCGCGAAAACTTTGGCGGACGTCTGCTGTTCTTCATCGGCGGCGGCGCGCTGCTGGATATCGACATGCAACGTTTCTACTATGCCATCGGCATCCCCATGTTTCAGGGCTATGGCCTGTCCGAAGCAGCGCCCATCATCTCCGCCAATGTGCCGAAACGCCACAAGCTGGGCTCCTCCGGCACTCTTGTCGCCAATCTGGCGGTCAAAATCTGCGATGAAAACGGCCGCGAACTGCCCATCGGCGCCAAGGGCGAGATCGTCTGCAAGGGCGAAAACGTCATGGCCGGCTACTGGCGCAATGAAAAAGCCACGCAGGAAACCATTCGCGATGGATGGCTGTACACCGGCGACCTGGGCTACATGGACCCGGACGGCTTTCTCTATGTGCTGGGCCGGGCCAAAAGCCTGCTGATCAGCAACGACGGCGAAAAATACAGCCCCGAAGGCATCGAAGAGAACATCATCGCCAATTCAGCCTATATCGACCAGATCATGCTCTATAACAACCAGTCACCCTATACCGTTGCCCTGCTGGTGCCCAATCGCGAGGCGCTGCTGCGGCTGCTGAAAAGCGAGAATCTCACCCACCAGAGTGAAGCCGGACAACGACGGGCGCTGCAATTGTTACAGAAAGAGATCGACCAATATAGGGAGGGCGGCGCCTACAGCGGCATGTTCCCGGGCAAATGGCTGCCGGCCGCAGTGGCTGTGCTCGGCGAACCGTTCACTGAACAGAACCGCATGCTCAACTCTACGCTGAAAATGGTTCGCGGCAAAATCGTAGAGTATTATAAAACCCGACTGGATTACCTGTTCACCCCGGAGGCCAAGGACATTTGCAATAAACAGAACATGACCATCCTATCCAGGATGGAAGAATAAACAAAAGGGCCGCGATGAGCATCCCGGCCCTTTTGGCGTCTGAATGAAACAGAGGAGGAAGATGGTGCGGAGGTTGGATTCTTTTGTGCCTTAATCTACACAGGTGCCAGACGGAACCTCGCCGGCGGTTTTGCCGGTCGAAACCGGAACGCCGGGAGCTGGTGCGTTGTTGCCCAGACCCTCTGTTTGAGATTTGGTCACCACCAGCGTCTCTTCGAATGACGATCGAGGCGCCTGTTTTTCTATCTTGATCGACGGCAGAATGATCTCATCCTGGACTGCCGGCGCATCGGCCCCCACAGCCAGCGCCACTCCAGCCAGCAACAACATCAATGACAAAATTTTCTTCATAGGCGGCTTTTCCTGTTATTTCATTCCAGATCATTGCAAGTTCAATGCCAAAATCGTAATTGAAAAATTTATCTATTTTTAAGCAAGTTAGCCCTAATGCGTCACACGCCTGCTTTGTCATTTGTTTCAGCCTGATACAAACAGCCCGTCCGCTGTATCAGAGGAGAACGCCGGCAATAGAAAATGCCCCTGACTGCAGACAAACAGCGGGTCTGCAGCCAAGCGCAGATAAGGAGACACCCAGTGACCAGTCATGAACGTATGGAAAACACTTTGAGACGCAAACCGGTGGATCATATTGCCGTGGTGATCAATCCCTGGGAGGCCACGATTCGCAAATGGAGAGAAGAGGGATATCTGAGTGCGGATGAAGACGTCTATGAGCATTTCGGCCAGGACCTGCGCACCGGCGGCTGGATCAATTCCATCGCTGACCCGGCTTTTGAGCCCCTAGTGCTCGAAGAGACGGAGGAGACCATTCTGACCTTGAACGGCAACGGCGCCAAACTGCGACGGCACAAACTGCACGACAGCACGCCGGAACACGTGGCGTTTGCCGTCCAGGACAGACAGGGGTGGCTGGAGCTGATCAAACCGCGTCTGCTCGATGTGGATGAACGCCGGTTGCCCTATGAAAAATACATCCGCGAGCGCAGCCTGGCGGCGGAAAAACAACGCTATTTCTGCTGGGCCGGCATAGCGCCCTTTGAGCAGATCCACCCCATGTGCGGCCACGAGAACATGCTGGTCGGTATGGCCCTGGATCCGGACTGGGTCAAGGATATGGTGATGACCTATGCCCGGTTCACCCTCATGCACCTGGAAACGCTGTTCGCCAAAGCCGGCAAGCCCGATGCCCTATATTTTTTCGAGGACATGGGTTTTAAATTCAGACCCTTCATGTCGCCGGCCATGTATCGTGAGATCGTTCAACCCGGTCATCGCCTGCTGTTCGATTTTGCCCACGGACACGGACTGCCGGTGATCGTCCATTCGTGCGGATTTGTCGAACCGCTGGTGCCCGGACTGATCGAGGCGGGGATGGATTGCCTGCAAGCCATGGAGGTCAAAGCCGGCATGGATCTACTGCGTCTGTTCCGCCGGTTCGGGGACCGCATCGCCTTCTTTGGCGGAATCGATACGCGCACACTGATCAGCAACGACCGCCGCAAGATCGAAACCGAGCTGCTGGAAAAAATCCCCCCCATCATTCAGGCCGGGGGCAGCTATATTTTGCACAGCGATCATTCAGAGCCGCCGGAGGTGGAATACAGCACGATGCAATTTTTCGTCAACCGGGGAAAAGAGATCGGCAAAGGGCTGCTCACAGCACTCTAGTCATCCGGTTGATCTCCTGATCGGTGAACACATCGGCCTCATCCCGGCTTTTGGTTGAAAACTCGGAGACAATGGCGCCGTCCGGGCCGCCCTGGAACCAGTGCAGCGTGTTGGGTTGCAGAGTATACTGCTCGCCGGGATTGAGCACGATCTCTTTCCACACCGTGAATGTATCCTTTTTATCCTGTGGAACCCGGGCGCGAGGCGCCGCAGCGGGCGTACCGGGGACGTAGAGGTACACCTGTCCCATGCGGCAGCGGAAAGTCTCCTCCTTGCCCGGTTCGCCGGCGACCGTCGGATGGCGGTGTTCCGGACAGATCTGCCACGGGAACAGCACCAGTTCCTTGGCGCAGCAGCGGTCGGTATTGACGTACACCACCAGTTCCAGGCCGATCTCTTCGGTACGGCCGAGATTGAAATCCGCCACCTCTATTTCGGCGGCCTCTTTAGCGGTCAGCACAATGCCCGCGCGATCCAAATAGGCTTTTGCCCGTGTCTGATATTGCTCCAGTTGCTCTTTGGTAATCATCGTAAACTCCTATCTCTCCGTGTTTGATCCGTAACGAGGCTTTTTATAAATGGTCCGGCGACCGGCCCTCCACCAGATATGCCAGGTTCTCGCCGAACCCCTTGATCTCAAAAGGTCCGATGCGCCGCGCCATGACCTTGCCGGTGAGCGCCACATAAGTGGCCTCGCTGATGATGATCTGGTCGGGCTTGGCCAGGCTCTGCAGACGTGCGGCAAAGTTCATATTGGCGCCGATGGCGGTGTAATCCTTGCGGTCAAAGCTGCCGATCTGCCCCAGCACCACTTCTCCGGTGTGCACGCCCACGCCGATGGAGATCACCGGCCTGCCGGTGATCTCCCATTCTTTATTCAGCCGCGCCAGTTCCGCTTGAATCTCCAGCGCGGTCTCCACCGCCAGCAGTTGATGCACTCCTTGGTTGGTGTTTTTGGTAAACAGGGCCACCAGTTCGTCGCCCACATACTTGTCGACGACGCCGTCGTGGCCGATGACGATGGGAGTGACGGCGTTGTAATAATCGTTGAGCATGCGCACGGCGGTGGTGGGATCCATCTCGCGTGTGATCCGGCTATAGTCGCGGATATCGGCGAACAGCATGGTGATCTCCATGCGCTGACCGCGGGCGGTGTCCGGCCGTTGCATGATCAGCGCCTCCTCCACATCGCGCGTGGCCTCGCGTCCCACCAGCATCATCAACCGTCTGAATTTCTCTTCCTGGAAAATAAAGCTGTCGATGATGCCGGCCACGGACTCTACCAGCCGTTGATCCGCCTCGTCGAACAGGCCCTGTTCCTTGTTGATCACCACCACGGCGCCGAGGAAAAGGCCGGAGATGAACATGGGCGCGATGATCACCGAATCGATCTCGCTGTTCGCCAGTTTATGCCGCACTACGGTTTTATGATGCAGCTTGGCCTCGCGGACCAGATCGCCGACCAGGCGATAATCCTCCTGACTCATGGGTCTGCGGCCGCGCAGCACCTTGCCGCCGGGCAGGTGACGGTCCTTTTCCGCATCATAGAGGGTGATGAATCCGATCTGTGCCTTCACCGAGTCGAGAATCGTGGCGATCATCTGATCCAGCGCTTCGCCCTGATCCGTGGTCTCGTCGCGGATTTTGTCCAGCTCCTTGATCACCCGGTTCTCGGTGGAGATGCGGCGCTGTTCCTGCAAGCGCAACCACTCATCGATGGCGTCATCCATGCGCGCTTCCACCAGGGTGACCACCATGTGGTCATAGTCGCCAAAGGCGCCG
Source organism: Candidatus Zhuqueibacterota bacterium (assembly GCA_022706175.1). The sequence goes on from JAKJDB010000128.1 coordinate 6,296, forward strand.
GCCGATTTGTTGGCCAGAATAAAGGAACCGAGCACCCGTGCGTTCTTGATGATGGGCATGACCAGCGCACTGGTCAGGTTCTCCTCCGGCTCTTGCAGGGACAGGATCGACCGCGCGGCCGTGGCCTGTTGCGCGATCCGGCTGAGCTGCTCATTGGCGATCAGCGCCCGCCCACGATCGTAGCGGCTCAGCACACGCTGATGCAGTTGGCTGTCGTTGATGGTGATGCTGACGGACTGCACGTCCAACAGCTGCGCCAGCTGGTGCAGAAGGTTGGGCAGAAACTCCACCACATCACCCTCATGATCTCAGATCTCATCGATGCGCAGGAACAGCTTGAGCAGCGCGGCCGCTTCGGGCGATTTGGCGATTTGGTTCCATTTGTCGTTCATCATCCGGGCTCGTAGAAAAAGATCGTGCGGTTCATTCAGTATCTTCTCACGACATAGGAGAGCTGATCGTTTTGGAACTTGGCCAATTCCTCAGCCGCCGGCGGCCGCTGACGCCAGCGCGCCAACGCCCGTTGCGTGTCAGCCAGGATCTCCTGTTCGATTTTGATCTGCCGTCGCGTAAAGGAGCGATCGCCCACCAGTCTGTTGGAATCGAGATAATCCGGATTTTTTTTGTCATGATACAGACGGGCGTGTTTGCGTTGAAAGCTGCGGTTCAGGGCCGAGTGATGTTTGCCGTCGAGCACCTTGTCCACCGGCCCTGCGCCGGCCCACAGCGGCACAGCGATGCTGCACAGGGGCTCGCCTAACAGACACCACAGTGTGGTGAGCAGCGGCGGCTCGCCCGGCT
>JAKJDB010000129.1 GCA_022706175.1 Candidatus Zhuqueibacterota bacterium
CGTGTATTACAGCCGTGCAGGGGATCGCGCCGCCGCCCTCCTCTTTCGCTGGAAGGCCGATGCGGAGATCAAAGATGTGCTTCGCCTTCCCGGATTGAAAAACACAGGATCCTATGAGGTTTCGCTTCCAAACGATTCCGGCGCCTGGCTTCGTGACAGTAAACTCGCGGCCAAAGGAGTTAACCTTCACCTCAGTAAAGGCCGGTTATCGCAGATTATCCTGGTCAGGAGAACCGTCGCCAGCCGATGACCTCGCCGACCCCGTCCGGCCCGCATCTCAGAAAAATGCCGCCCCAGCGAATCCCCATGAATGAATGCTAACGCACCAGGCTCATCTTGCCCCGGGCCGTATACTCACCCATACTGAAACGGTAAAAATAGACCCCGCTGGCTGCCGGACTGCCGTTTTGATCACAGCCGTCCCAGCGCGCCAAATGATGACCTGCGCCCACGGGTCCGTTAAACAGCGCACAAACTTCACGGCCGTTGCGATCAAAGATGAACAGCCGGCCATTCCCCGCTTTAATGCCGCTGGGCAGCACGATGTGGATGAGCGTCGTCGCGTTAAAGGGATTGGGATAGTTGGAAACCAGAACCGGAGTCTGCGGAGGCTGGTGCTCCATGCTCTGCGGCGGCATTCCGGTTATCAGAATTCTGCCTGCATCGTAGCCCTGGCCTCCAGCGTCCGCCAGATAGAGGTTACAGAAATCCGGCCGCAACGACGGCGCCATATCGTAGATCAGGGTCCACTCCTCATCGGTGAGCCGATTGAAATTAACGGCAAGGTGTTCGTAATAGCTCATCATGGGGCCGGCGAATGCGATCTCTCCTCCGTTTTGCGGCAACACCATCACGCCCAGGTTGATGGGACCGGTGCCGACGTGTTGCACCCAACCGACTGGTTGGCCATACTCATCGGTGGGTGCGGTGTGGACATCCGCCACGATATAGTCCTGCTTCCAGATGGGATCGCTCTCGCCGTACTCGATATACAATCGAGTGTACCAGCCGGCGTATTTGCGCGGATTGCAACCGAACTCGGTGTAGAGCGCACGCTGCAGAAATCGTTTTTCCTGTTCGGTCTGCGGCTCTCCATTTCTTGTTCTCTGCGCGAGGACGGCGAGCGTGTCGAACACAGCTCGGCACTGTCTGAAATAAAAAGGGATCCCGCTGGCGAAGCCCCAGGCGGTGAATTTTCTATCACCAGCTTCGGCCATATCGCGCAGTGCGACAAACATCTCCGGCGCCGGCTCCAAGTAGACCCGCGGAAAAGAGCAGGTGATACCCGCCGTGTAGGATTGTTTCGCATAGAGCAGGTTGTCATGGCGCAACTCGGCCCACGAGCCCAACTGAGTGTTCATCAGACGCTGCCACCAGGCGGCGGTCTGCATGGCCGCGGGCAACGAGCTGCGATCCGCAGGCGGATTCAGCCCGCGAATGGCGGAGAGCCAGCTGTTGAACAGAGAGCTTTGCCAAAAAGCGTTGTCGTAGCCATCCACCAGCCGGCGCACCGCGGCCAGATTGGGTGCGTAATGATAACGATCCAGTTCGGATTGCAGCAATTGACCGGCTGCGTCGTTGCCCAGCGCAAACAGCACATCCAGGGTGGAGGGCAGCATGCGCGGGACGCGAAGGCCGTCATAGACAATCTTGTCAAAGACCAGTTGGCCGGTGACGTAGGAATCGATGATGAATCGCTGACCGAGCAGGAGAAAGGAGCCGGCCGGCTTGACGGCGTCCGGATTCAATGGATCAGACCAAAGGATCTGCGAATTGATGCGCTGGCCGGCGAACGGCCGCTTCGCCAGAGTGTCTTGAAATGCGGTTGTGGCAAGACTGTCGAGCAGTTGATCCGCTGAAGCGATGCCGGCGCACCGCTTCCATTCATCCACATTCTTCAACGTCACATTATCGCAGTCGCCGATAAAAAAAGTAAGCACCTCATCTATTTTATTATAATGCGCTCTGGCATTGGCAAGGTCGACCAGTTCCTGCAGAAGCAGGGCATCGATGATCTGTCGCTGAACATCCGCAAACGGGTATGGATCGTCGAACTGCTGCGGCGGGATCAGATAGAACTCGGTTTTGCCCAGCCACATGACCGCTTTGAAATAGCGCGCCAGTTCCGGACGGTATTCGTCCAGGTAATGGCCGCGCACCTGGAATTGGCTGAAATCGATATCGCGCGATTTGGTGGAAAAAAGGTTGTACGCAGCAGGTTTTTCCACCTCGACCAGAGCCAAAAGTTCACGAAAAGAGGTCTGGTTGGCTTTGTAAAGCGGGACCGTCGTATCGTCGAGCAGACGCCTGGCCACGGACAGATAGAGATCCACATCCCTGAGCATCAGCGCCAGTTGCGGCTGTTGCGCATATCGCTGCGCCAGCTGCGGCAACGCGGCATGCATTTTGGACAGCCAGGCGGTCAGCTCAGGCAAAAGCAGGAGGACCTCGGTCTGTTTGAGAATGACGTCATAGGAGCTGTGAACCGCATGCAGAACCGCATCGGCGCTGATAAAGAGCGGCAGGTCCTTGACATAAATGTCCTCCAGCGCGGCCATGAACGTCGGATAGGAGAGCCGCTCACTGACCATAAAGCCGTTGCGACGGATGAGCGCTTTTTCCGCCGGGGTGAGCCGAAAATGGGCGTCGACGCTGTCGCTGTACAGCGCGTTCTCCCAGGAAACCGGGGAGGTGGATTGAAAGGCGCCGGCCGGGTAACGATGCAGCAGGCCTTGGGCATCCAGCGCGCCAGTCGCCGCGAGAAACTGACGATAGTCCACCGGATCAAAGTCACCGGACTGACCGAAAGCGACGACGGCCATGAAAAGCAGGCTGAAAAAAATTTTTCGTTTCATCAGATTTTCCCCAAGAATTCGACAGCCCTTCTTGTCCTCAGGCAAGGCCGTCGGGCGCCTCTGCCGCCGCTCGCCGTCCGGATCATTCGATCGTACAGCTCTCCACCTGGCGCAGCCGGGAAGGGGCCGTATCGATCTTTTCTACCCTTCTGTCGTTCACCCATACGTTCTCCAACCGCAGCGATCGAATCGGCGCCGCAGCATCGCCCTCTATCTGCCAGGCGGCGGCTGCGTTCGGTGGACCGAAAAATGTCACATTTCTCAATTCCAGACTGTCGATGCCGGCCCGTTCCACCGTGAACAGCGACCGTAACCGCTCCGCATTGTCAAAACTGCAATCGATCAAGCGAATGACGCCGTAGCGTGCCGGTGAACCGTCGGTTTTTAGTCGCAAGCCGTGGATCAGTATGGATCCATAGGGCATGGAGATAAAACGGCAATGCTGAAAAATAAAATCGCCCTGATCATAGTCCGTATAAAAGCCCAGGCGTACGGCGTTCGCTCGCATATTCCAACCCAGCATGCCGTTGACGTTATGATTCTCCGAAGGACGAAAATCATAAGAGGCGAAATAGTGGCCGGAGGCAAAGCAGTCATCGTTGCAGGCCACCAAACAGTCATCCACCCACACGTCCCGACAGCTGCCGGTGTTGATGCCGTCGGCGTACTCGGGCGTACACGCCGGCGGCGTGAAAATCTTGACCCCCCGGATGGTCAAGCTATCGCAACGGCGCGCGTTGATGTTGAAATTGCGGCCATTGCGAATCGTGATGCCTTCAATCAGAATACGCCGGCATCCGGTCAGAAATAAAGGGGATTGGGTAATCCACGGACACAACGGATTGCTGGTATAATAGTCGATCATGCCGTGCTGATAGTCATTGCCGTAGATCGCATAATTTTCATAAGCCTGGTGGTCGATGCCGCCCCGGCCGGAAATCGTTACGTTGCGGCATTGGTCCAACCACAACCCATGACGATGCATGTTTTCGCCGTTCTTGCTGGCCTTGACCTTCAACAAACAACCCGGGGCGAGATAAATGCTAAAATCGTGGCCGGTGCGAATTGAGAGCTGATCCACCAGATAAATGCCCGAAGGAACATACAGGGTTTTTCCGGATCCATTCAGATCCTCAAACGCCCGTTGAAAGCCGTTGGTCTGTTCGATTAAACCGTTCGCATCGGTCAGGTAGGGCGAGGCGTCCACCACGGCAGGATCATCTCTGTTGATCGGCGGTTCCGGCGGGTCCACCGCCACCATCAAGGGCGGCAGCTGATTGATGCGGACGATGTAATAGCGCGGTTGATGGCTTTTTTCCGTTTTGAAATGCAGTCGCTTATTCCGGATCACCCAGGGTATGTTCCATTCCAGCGGGTGTATGCGGCAGTTTTTTATTTCCTCCACTGAATGAATGTCGATTGCGACATCGCCTGCGGCGGCCAGATGCGCATAGTGCAGATGCATGCAGGCAGGGTCATCGATGTGGCAATAGGAGGGCAATGTCGAATAGGCATCGGCCAGGCGCCGACGCTCTTCCGTGGTCATGGCCGGCATCTCTACGACCGGCACAGATTTACCGTCGGCGAACAAGCGAAAAGAGCGGCTGAGCACATCACCGCTGAACGAATAAGCGGTTATCGCCCCCCCGGCGAACGCGTCCACGGCGATCAAAAGCAGGAGGCTTGCTAATCGAAGCCATGCGGGCTGGTGTGAAAATCCGGCCGGCCGTTGAGCGGGAAAAGCTCCATCCATCTGCTGTCGCCTTTCAAGCCGATAAAACATATCTTGAATTTAAGTAAAATTATCTATTAATTCAATGGCGGACCGCAGAAAAAAATCACGACCTAATCATGTCGCCGGCAGCAGCGAGCCGGCGTTGGATGGGGATACCTCATCGGCTGCTGTCCCGATGCATCGTTTTGCAGCTCCAGGTCTGATGGGCATAAAACGGCTGAAACCGGAGCGCACAGATTCCTCTATAAAGGAGCGCTGTTCATGAAATACAAATGTATGCTTTTCCTTTTCATTTTTTCCTCCAGCTGGGCTTGCACGATCATCGGCGTCGGACGCCTGGCCTCAGTCGACGGATCGGTCATCGTTTCCCACACCGATTGCGGACCGGACTCGCGCATTCGAGTGGTTCCGGGCCAAACCTTCAAAAGCGGAGAACAGGCGGCCGTGTATTGGGGACTGCAAGACCCCCGGCAGCCGCTGAATGCACCCACAGAGATCCTCGGCTATATTCCTCAGGTTGCGAAAACCTACACCTATTTCCGCTCCGCCTATTCACACATGAACGAACATCAGCTGGGCATTGCCGAAAGCACCACAGCGCAAAAACCGGAGCTGGACACGGAAAAAGGCAAATGCGAACAGATTATGACCATCGAAGCGGCGCAGATTTTCGCCCTGCAGCGTTGTCGCACCGCTCGCGAAGCGGTCCGGTTGATCGGCGATCTGATGACCACCTATGGATTTCTCTGTTCCTCCGGCGGGTCAGAGGCGTTGTGCATCGGCGATCCGCACGAGGTCTGGATCCTGGAGGTGTTCGGTGTTGGTCCTGAATGGAAAAAAGCCGGCGGCAAACCCGGCGCCGTCTGGGCCGCACAACGGCTGCCGGATGACCACGTCACCATGATTCCAAACTGGAGCATCATCAAGGAGATTCAGCCGCAGAACCAGGACGAATTCATGGCCTCTGCCAATTACCTACAGGAGGCCGTCGATCGCGGATGGTATGATCCGCAATCCGGAAAACCCTTTGTCTGGCAGGAGGCTTATACGCCGCTGCCGCAAGAGTACGCCACCGGCAGGTTCTGGCTCTTTTACTCCACCTATGCGCCCCATCTGGCTGACTGGCCGGAGCGCACGCTGACCGGAGATCCGCTGCAGCCGATCAATCCCTATCGACAAACTGTGGAGCCGTTGAGTCTCTACCCCTTCTCGGCTAAGCCGGAGCGCAAGCTGTCGGTGCGCGATGTCATCGATTTTCAGCGCTCGGTGTTCGAGGGCACCATTTACGACATCACTGCGGATCCCAACTGGTTGGTTCCCAACGTTAAAGGCGGTTATGCGAAAAGCCCATTGGCCACTCCGTTTCCGAGCAATGATCTGCGCATGCTGCTCAAACTCACCAATCGCCGCCCCGTTGCCAGACATCGCGGTCACTATGGCATGGTGTGTCAATTGCGCGCATGGCTGCCCGACGCGATCGGCGGAGTCTATTGGGTCTACCTGGACAACCCTTATTTCAGCCCCTATGTGCCGATCTACGCCGGCGTCACCGAGACCGCCGAATGTTACCGTATCTATCATCCGGACCAATACAGCGATCAATCCGCGCGCTGGACCATCGACTTTGTGGACAACCTGGCCGGCCTGCGTTTTCAAAAAGCGATCGAGGTGGTGCGCAGCGTGCGCGATCCCTGGGAAACGCAGATATTCAGCCGGCAGGACTCCATCGAGACCGAAGCGGCCAAACGGTACAAAAAAAATCCAGACGCCGGCCGCGCTTTTTTGACCCGCTATTGTGTGGGATTGCAGCAACAGGTGCCCGTTCTGTTCATTCGCTTGCGGGAAACCTTGATCAGCCAATTCACCAACAATCGAGAATAAATCGGCGTTGCGCAACAGGCTTGACCTGCGGGCTGTGCTCGTCGTTGCAAAGAGTCTTTCCTGCAACCGGAAAAAATCGTTCATGATCATCGCGGTTTAGGAGCCTTCTATGCACTCCATGGCAGCGGTCGTTCGCCGGATTTTTCTCCACACGCCGGTCCATGTTATCCTGATCCCGCTCCTTTTACTGGCATCGCCGTGTCCGCTTTCCGCCTGCCGGTATACTGTTCGCGAGATCGGTTTTTCCACCCTGACATCTCCGGCCTATCGTTTGACCGTTTCCTGTTCGAAAGCAGTAACACAAAAAGAGTCCGACCAGCTGGCCAGGCTCTGTGAAAAAACCATGGCAGAATCAAACCTGATCATCGCGTTGGACCAGCGTCCAACACCTCTTCAGCATGATCCTTTTGCTGTTCTGACTTTGGACAGCCTGAAAGCGCCTCTCGTTTTCCGCAGCAGCGGCCGTACGCTGTCCACCTTTATTCCCTCTGTTCTGCAGGAGGTTCTCTCCTCATCGACACAAAAACAGATACTGCACAACATTGTGACTGCCCATGCGGTCCTTCTGCTCATCGCCGGAACAGATCCGGAGCAGACGCAACGCAGTCGGCTGGCTATT
>JAKJDB010000130.1 GCA_022706175.1 Candidatus Zhuqueibacterota bacterium
CGGCAAAAAATCGTTCGCGCCGGAGCAGTTGAAAGAAAACATCCAGACGTTCATGGAGATGATCAACCGCCTGAAACCCACCTCTGCCAAGGGCGTTTACATCAAGAGCGTCACCCTTTCCAGCACCATGGGCCCGGGCATCCGTCTGGACAAGGGCGCCATTGTGGAAGCGGTTTAATCGTTAACGATATTGATCTGAGGAACACGTTCCATGCCGACTGAATTGAAAGCCAAGAAACTGGAAGAGATCGATGATTCGTTGAGCAAAGCGCACAGCGTTTTCATCACCGATTTTTCCGGGCTCACCGTGGAGGAGGTCACCCGTCTCCGCAAAGAGTTTCGTAAGAATAATGTCAAGTACATCGTTGTGAAGAATACGCTGGCCCGCATCTCCGCGAAAAAGTATGGATACGACAAGCTGACCCCGTATCTCAACGGTCCGACCGGTCTGGCCATCGCGCTGGACGATCCGACGGCGCCGGTGCGTGTGATCTTTGACTTTAAAAAGGACAAAGAGAAACCGGCCATCCGCGCGGCGGTCCTGGAAGGTCAACTGCTCGATAAGGAGGCGGCCGAATCCATTCGCCACATCCCGCCGCGCACCGTGCTCCTCGGACAGGTGGTCTCCGCCATGGCGGCGCCGATCTCCGGGTTCATCGGCGGGTTGCAACAGCTGATGTCCAAGCTGGCGTATACGATTTCCGCGATCAAAGACAAAAAAGAAAATGTAGCATAAATCAACTCTATCGTCATTCTAACGGGAGGTCGAAATGCCCGAAAACACCGCTGTCGAAGTGAACGATGCCAAGGTCCAAGAAATCATAAAGAGCATCGAGGAGATGAGTGTTCTGCAGTTGTCCCAACTGGTGAAGGCTCTGGAAAATCGTTTTGGTGTAACCGCCGCCGCTCCGGTCGCGGTTGCAGCCGGCGGGCCGGCTGCCGCAGCCGCCGCTCCTGCGGCTGAAGAACAAACCGAGTTTGACGTGGTGCTCAAGAGCGCCGGCGCCAACAAAATCAACGTGATCAAAGTGATTCGCACCATCACCAACCTGGGTCTGAAAGAGGCCAAAGATCTGGTCGATGGGGCACCCAATAAAGTCAAAGAGGGCGTTTCGAAAGATGAGGCCAACGACATCAAGGCCAAATTGACCGAAGCCGGCGCTGAGGTCGAACTCAAGTAGAAGTGATAAAAAACCGAGCTCTCAGCAGCTCGGTTTTTATCAACCGCTAACCCTATTAAGGTAAGGAGTGCTTCCTTTGACGGGTGGTCAAATCAAAGAGCGTATCAGTTTTTCGAAAATCTCTTCTGCGGCCGAACTCCCCGATCTGCTCGATATTCAGCTCAAATCCTTCCGGGACTTTATGCAATTTGACGTCCCCCCTGAAGAGCGCAAGGATCAGGGGCTTCAGGCCGTTTTTAAAAGCGTATTTCCCATCGTTGACAGCCGCGAGAACTTTGAGCTCACTTTTATCGAGTATCATATCGATCCGCCCAAGTATACGGTGGAAGAGTGTCAGGAGCGCGGCACCACCTTCTCGGTCGCGCTCAAGGCCAAGTTACGTCTGTCGATCAAGGATGAATTCAATCCCAACGATCCGCTGGCGAATTCCATCGAACAGATGGTCTATCTCGGCAACCTGCCGTTCATGACCGAACGGGGAACGTTCATCATCAACGGGGCGGAACGCATCATCGTCAGCCAGCTGCATCGGTCGCCCGGCGTGTTTTTCGATGAGGTCTCGCATCCCAACGGCACCAAACTGTATTCTGCACGCATCATCCCCCTGCGGGGATCGTGGGTCGAGTTCACCACCGATATCAACGATCTCATGATCGTCTATATCGACCGGCGGAAAAAATTCCTCGTCACCACCCTGTTGCGAGCCGTCGGATTCGCCACGGATCGCGATATCCTCGATACCTTCGAGCTGACGCAAAAAGCCGATCTGCGCACCGCCGGCAGCGAGATCATCGGATCCCGCGTGGTCGATGACATCATCGACAAGGAGACCGGCGAAGTGATCCTCGATCGCTATCAGGAGATCACCGAAGAAAAGCTCAAACGGCTGCAGGAACTCAAGGTCCGCTCCATCGATCTGGTCAAGTCCGACAAGATACTCGGACAGGAGATCATCACCAATACGCTGATCAAGGACGGCACGCGTTCTCAGGAAGAGGCGCTGGAAACCATCTATCAGCATCTGCGTTCGGGCGAAGCGCCGGATCTGGAAACCGCCCGCCAGCTGATCGAACGGCTGTTCTTCAATCCGAAACGGTATGACCTCGGCGACGTGGGCCGGCACCGGCTGAACAAGAAGCTGGGCATCGACGTGGATCCGACCATGACCGCGTTGACCAAGGAAGATATCATCGGCATCATCAAGTATCTTCTGGATCTGCGCAAAAACCACAAAGTAGCCGACGATATCGATCACCTCGGCAACCGGCGTGTGCGTACGGTCGGCGAACAGCTGGCCGCGCAGATGAGCGTGGGCCTGTCGAGAATGGCGCGCACCATCAAAGAGCGCATGAACCTGCGCGAGAGCGAAAACCCGACGCCGCAGGATCTGGTCAACGCCCGCACCGTGCTGTCGGTGATCAACACATTCTTCGGCACCAGCCAGCTGTCCCAGTTCATGGATCAGACCAATCCGCTGGCGGAGATGACCCACAAGCGGCGTCTGTCCGCCCTCGGACCCGGCGGTCTGACGCGCGAGCGCGCCGGTTTTGAGGTGCGCGACGTGCATTACACCCATTACGGCCGGCTGTGCCCCATCGAAACGCCGGAAGGCCCGAACATCGGTTTGATCTCCTCGCTGACCACCTTTGCCAAGATCAATGAGTTCGGTTTTATCGAGACGCCCTACCGCAAGGTGGAGAACGGCAAGGCCAGCGACGAGATCGTGTTCCTGGCGGCGGACGACGAGGAGGATCTGCTCGTCGCCCAGGCCAATGAGCCGCTGGACAAGCGCGGGCGGTTTGTCAACGAGCGGGTGAAATCCCGCGTCCGCGGCGAGTTCCCGGTGGCGCCGCCGGATGAGGTCAAATACATGGACGTGTCGCCGACGCAGATCGTCTCCGCGGCAGCGGCTCTGATTCCATTTCTCGAACATGACGACGCCAACCGCGCCCTGATGGGCTCGAACATGCAGCGCCAGGCGGTTCCCCTGTTGAATCCCGAGGCGCCGCTGGTGGGCACCGGCATGGAGGCCAAGATCGCCCGCGATTCCCGCGCGGTGATCACCTCCAAAGTGGACGGCGTGGTCGAGCGTGTGGATGCACGCGAGATCGTCATTCGCAAGGATAAATCGGACAGCAAGGCCGGCAATATGGAACGGCTGCTGGATTTCGAAAACAACGACCTGGTCACCTATCGCCTGACCAAGTTCATGCGCACCAATCAGGACACCTGCATCAATCAAAAGCCCATCGTCAATGTGGGCGACAAGATCAAACGGGGTCAGGTGATCGCGGACGGCGCTGCCACCGACGGCGGCGAACTGGCGCTGGGCCGCAACGTGCTGGTGGCCTTTATGCCCTGGCGCGGCTACAACTTTGAAGACGCCATCGTCATCTCGGAGCGCGTGGTGCAGGACGACATTTTCACCTCCGTGCACATCGAAGAGTTTGAGCTGCAAGTGCGCGACACCAAGCGCGGCGAGGAAGAGCTGACCCGGGAAATTCCCAACGTCAGCGAAGAGGCCACCAAGGACCTGGATGAGAACGGCATCGTGCGCATCGGCGCCGAAGTGGTCTCCGGCGATATCCTGGTCGGCAAGGTGACGCCCAAGGGCGAAACCGATCCGACGCCGGAAGAAAAGCTGCTCAAGGCCATCTTTGGCGAAAAGGCCGGCGACGTCAAGGACGCTTCGCTGAAAGCGCCTCCGGGCCTGAAGGGCGTGGTGATCGACACCAAGCTGTTCTCGCGTAAAAAGAAGGATGCGGGCGTCAAACGGCGCGAAAAGAAGGCGTTGGAAGAGCTCGAAGAGTGGCTGATCAACGCCAAGGCCGAAGCGCGCCGCCAGCGCGATGAAAAACTGCAGACGCTGCTGGACGGACACGTCTGCACCGGCATCCGCGACAAGAACAACGGCAAGATTCTGGTCAAGGCCAAAACGGTTCTCAAAGAAGCGCAGCTGGCCAAACTGGATTGGGATCACATCGATTTCTCCGCCGATCTCACCGAAAGCCGCGACGTCAATCGCATGTTGAAAAAACTCAACATGTACTTTAATCGCAAGATGGTGGGCATCGAGGATGAATACGAGCTGCGCAAGTTCAAGCTGGTGGTCGGCGATGAATTGCCTCCCGGCATCGTGCAGCTCGCCAAAGTCTATGTGGCCAAAAAACGCAAGCTGATGGTCGGCGACAAGATGGCCGGCCGTCACGGCAACAAAGGCGTGGTCTCCAAGATCGTACCGATCGAGGACATGCCCTATATGCCGGACGGCACGCCGGTCGACATCGTGCTCAATCCGCTGGGCGTGCCTTCCCGCATGAACCTCGGCCAGATCCTCGAGACCAATCTGGGCTGGGCCGCGCATAAACAGGGCCGGTTGTTCGCCACCCCGGTGTTCGACGGCGCCACCCTGGCCGAGATCGCCGAGGAGATGAAAAAGGCCGCGATCCCCACCAGCGGCAAATCGAAACTGTATGACGGCCGCACCGGCGAGTTGATCGATGAAGAGGTCACGGTGGGCTGGATCTATATCATGAAGCTCTCGCACCTGGTCGAAGACAAGATACACGCCCGCTCCATCGGGCCTTATTCGCTGATCACTCAGCAGCCCCTGGGCGGCAAAGCGCAGTTCGGCGGTCAACGCTTCGGTGAAATGGAGGTGTGGGCCCTGGAAGCCTACGGCGCCGCCTATACGCTGCAGGAGATTTTGACGGTAAAATCGGACGATGTCCGTGGCCGTTCCAAGACCTATGAGGCGATCGTCAAGGGCGAAAATATCCCCGAACCCGGATTGCCGGAATCTTTCAACGTGCTCATTCGTGAGCTGCAAGGCCTGGGTTTGGATATCGATCTGATCAATTCGAAAAAGAGATAATCTCGTTTACGCCTGCGCCCCGCGCCTGCCGGGCTGCCGGTCCGGCCGCGGTTCTGATCGAACCGGGCCGGTCAGGGAGCCGTGTGGGGTGCAGGGCGTTGTGTAATTGGACGGGTATGGTTGCCTTGAAGTGCAAGGCGGCGATAAAAAATTAACCAGGCTCTTGATCGAGTTTGGAGGTGACACTTTGAATTATTCTTTCATGCATGACCTACCCACAGCGGATGTCCGTTTCAACTCTATCTATATAGGTCTGGCGTCGCCGGACAAAATTTTAGAGCGTTCCAAGGGCGAAGTGACCAAACCGGAGACCATCAATTACCGCTCGTTCAAGCCGGAGAAAGACGGTCTCTTTTGTGAAAAGATTTTCGGGCCGGTGCGCGACTGGGAATGTCATTGCGGAAAATATAAGCGCATCCGTTACAAGGGCATCACCTGCGACCGCTGCGGCGTCGAAGTGACGATGAAAAGCGTTCGCCGTGAGCGCATGGGACACATCACCCTGGCCGTGCCGGTGGTCCACATCTGGTATTGGAAATCCCTGCCCTCCAAGATCGGCTATATCCTTGGCATGAGCATCAAGGAACTGGAAAAGATCATCTATTACGAGTCCTACGTCGTCACCCGCTCGGGCAAAAGCGGGCTCTCGGTCCGCGAGCTGCTCAATGAAGAGGAGTATCTCGAGGTCAGCAGCCGCATGCTGGAGGTGGAAAAAGACGTCCCGGCTGAGGAGCGCTTTCAGGCCCACATCGGCGGCCAGGCGGTGCTGAATTTGCTCAAAGGGATCAACATCGACGAGCTTTCCGCGGAACTGCGCCACCAGGCCCGTCACGAGACCTCGATTCAGCGCAAGGCGGACGCCCTAAAGCGCCTCAAAGTGGTGGAGGCGTTTCGCCGCGCCAACCGCAGCCGGCCGAACCGGCCGGAGTGGATGGTGATGACTGTGGTTCCGGTGGTGCCGCCCGAGTTGCGGCCGTTGGTTCCGTTGGAGGGCGGTCGGTTCGCCACCTCGGATCTGAACGACCTTTACCGCCGCGTGATCATTCGCAACAACCGTCTGAAAAAATTGCTCGAGATCAAGGCGCCGGAGGTGATCCTGCGCAACGAAAAGCGCATGCTGCAGGAGGCGGTGGACTCGCTGTTCGATAACGGTCGCAAAACCTCCGCCGTGCGCAGCGACGGCAACCGGGCGCTCAAGAGCCTGTCCGACATGCTGCGCGGCAAACAGGGACGTTTCCGTCAGAACCTGTTGGGCAAACGCATCGATTATTCCGGCCGTTCCGTGATCGTCGTTGGACCGGAGTTGCATCTGCATGAATGCGGACTGCCCAAAGAGATGGCGCTGGAGCTGTTCAAGCCCTTTGTCATTCGAAAACTGGTGGAGCGCGGCCTGGTCAAGACGGTTAAAAGCGCCAAAAAGCTGGTGGACCGTCGCAGCGCCGAGGTGTGGGACATTCTGGAGGAGATCATCGATGATCATCCGGTCATGCTCAACCGCGCGCCCACCCTGCATCGGCTCGGCATCCAGGCCTTTCAGCCGGTGCTGATCGAAGGCAAGGCGATTCAGATCCATCCGCTGGTCTGCGCCGCGTTCAACGCCGACTTTGACGGCGACCAGATGGCGGTGCACGTTCCGTTGTCCTTTTACGCGCAGATCGAGACCAAAGTGTTGATGCTCTCCAGCCACAACATTCTGTCCCCGGCCCATGGACGGCCTCTGGCCATCCCCAGCCAGGACATCGTGCTGGGCATCTATTACCTGACCAAGCGGAAAACCGGCGTCAAGGGCGAAGGCATGACCTTCTCCTCATCCGATGAAGCGCTGATCGCCTATCACGACGGTCGGATCGCTCTGCATGCGCCCATTCGTCTGCGCTTCAACGGTCAATTGATCGAGACCACGGTGGGGCGCGTGGTGTTCAACGAGATCGTGCCCAAGGAGATCCGCTTTGTCAACGAACTGTTGACCAAGAAGGCGATCGAAGAACTGGTGGCGCGCGCCTACAATCGGCTCGGCAACTAT
>JAKJDB010000131.1 GCA_022706175.1 Candidatus Zhuqueibacterota bacterium
CGGCCGGGCGCCGATGGAAAGCACCACGGCATCCGCCGGCATCTTTTCGCCGCCCTCCAGCTCCACATACTCCACACGTTCCTTGCCGCCCAACCCGGCCACTTTGATTCCGGTGCGCAGCTGCACGCCGTCTGAGCGCAGCACCTCCTCCGCCTTTTGACAAAACTCGACATCAAAGGACTGCTGCAGAATATGATCGGTCATCTCGGTGAGGGTCACGACCTTGTCGCCCATCTTGTTGATCTCATCGGCCAGTTCCACTCCGATAAAACCGCCGCCGATGATCACGACATGCCGCGCCTCCTTGATCTGCTCACGCATCTCCACCAGATAGTCAAAATCCTTGTAAACCGCATAAACGCCCTTCAGCGGACTGCGAAACGGCTTGGGGATGATCGGTTTGCTGCCTGTGGCCAGCACCAATTTTTCGAACGTGATCTCTTCGCCCGACTCGAGGATCGCCAGCTTGCGGGCTTGATCCACCTCCACCGCAGTGCCGATCTTGAGCTCCACGTTCTTCGCCTTCAGGGGGGCATCCCCCATCAGGTTATCCTCCGCCGAGGCCAGCGTGCCGAACATGTAGGGAATTCCGCAGGGCACCGCCACCTTGGCATCGCGGCGCACCAACATCACCCGCTTGTTTGGGTAAGTATTCTTACTGGAGATCGCGGTGATGACGCCCGCAGGCCCGCCGCCGATGACCAGCACATCTGTTGTCAATTTTTCCATCGCTTGCTCTTCTCCTTTGCATGTGGACTAACGGCTTTTAGCGCCCAAGGCAGGCACGCACCAGGCCGAAATCCTGTTTCCTTATCATTTCGTCTCATCGGTTCCGGTACCGGCAAAACCACGCTTTCCACGGATTCGGGCGGTCGCGTCATCCACCTGATCTTGCCATCCGCTGCGACAGCCCTGAATACAATCAAACCTCTCTACATAAGGTTTGATGTCCAGCAGCGGCGTTCGATCCAGAATGTCTACGTCCTCCAGCAACAGAACAGCGCCCTGCCGCTTGAGCAAACGGACAATGCTAAAGCCGATGGGATTGGGCCGGCAGGTCGCCCGAGTGGCAAAGACGCCTCTGGCAATATCCTGGAGAAAGGGCCGAACCTTCAGTTGCATCGGCTGGCCGCGATGCAGGTGATAGATCAGATAGATGTGCGAGAATCCGTCGAGATCCTCCAGCCCGTCGACAAAAGGCGGAAAAATCTCCGCCTCGCCCTTGCAGCCGGCGGCAAAAGCCGGTTGAATGGGCGTTTTTTTTGGATCCTGGTGATCGCTGCGAATGATCCCGATCGGCCGGTAAACGATTTCCTGTTCCATCATCCTAGTGCGGTTCTCCCTTTTTATTTCCGTACACTCCACCAAGACCGTTATGCCCCGTCCCCGGCTCTGTAAAAGCCGCCTGCTTTATCATAATTTCCGTTCAGTCAAAAACGCCTCGATTGCCTCTCGAACCGTGCCGCCGACACCGGTGACGATCTCTATGCCAGCGGCTTCCAGCGCCTGTTGCGCATTCCCGCCCACCTGCCCGGTAAGCAGCACCTCCACCTTGTTCCTGGCGACCTCGTTGGCAGCCGCCGGACCGGCGCCGCCAGCCGCTTGGAAGGCCGGATTGGAAAACGCCGAAATTTTCATGGTCTTCGAATCGACCATCACAAAATACGCGCACCGGCCGAAACGTGGATCCACTTTCGCCGATAAAGAGCCGCCTGTTGCACTGACTGCAATCCGCATAGCTACACGTTCCTTTCTGGTTGATCAAACACACGGATTGAAACAACAAACAAAACGGATTATCCGCCGCCTCCGCGACGTCGTCTTCGCCTCTGACCTGTAGGGGTACGGGACAGGCTCGTTTGTCGCAAGAAGGAATCGGCTTCGCCCTTGGGCTGCGCGGGCCCAGAATGGCGTTCCAGGTAGAGGCAAGCAATTTTTTCCAGTAAATTCAGTCCGCCCATCACCCACTCCAAACGAGCCGGCCGCGCCGACTGAGTTGGACGGCGATCGCCGATCGGCACTATTTTCCCGCCGGCCGGCGCTGCTTTTTGCAGGTCGAGCACTTGAACAATGGCATGGGACCGGCAGACATCGAGACACTTGCCGCACTGATCGCATTTTTCCTGATCGATCTGCCCGATGCAGTCGACCAGGATAATCGCCCGCTTCGGACAAACGTCCAAACACCGGCCGCAGCCGGTGCATTTTTCTTGTCTAATCGTGATCATGTACCCATGCTCCAATTCAAACCAACCGCCACATAGCATTCCATTTCACAAACGCAAATATCATACCATTTAACGCCCGCTTATCGCGTCCTTTAACATATTGTATTCTAACATTGTAAAATCCTAAAGCCTCTCATCATTCGCTATAAATAATTGCATAATTGCTATTTTTATTAGAATAAAATAGCAAAAATACATATTTTATGTCATGCGGAATTAACCCGGCTCAGCAACAGCGGCGAAGGGCTTTAACCGGGTGTTGCGGCGAAGGCGCAGCCATGGTCCTTCGATCCCTTTCATCGTTCATCGCTCGCGGCAAATTTACGGTTGCATCTGGTTGTCTAAATGGTTATTTTACGTTCATGACACAAAGGCCATCCCCTTTAAGGACCAATGGCCGAGCCAAGACGTGAGTGAAGATGTTGTTCGTCATCCTAATCTTTCTCTCGCCCCGTACAGGACATACGTTGAATCAGCCTGGCAAATTTTTTACTCCTATGTCAGAATCCGTTTATTTTTACCGCCGTGGCGCAGCAGCCAAAGAAGAGGAGATCATCCTTGGCAAAGGGCTTTTGCGCTGGGCCTATCACAGCCCATTAGGGAAATCGCTCGCCGCTCTTCTGTTTCACCACGCCTGGCCGAGCCGGCTGGCCGGCTGGTTCGCCGCCAGCCGATTGAGCCGCAGGCGCATCGCACCGGTGATCCGCGAACTCGCTATCGATGCGACGGAATTCGCCGATCCGGTTGAGAGCTATCCCACGTTCAATGCGTTTTTCACCCGGCGCCTCAAACCCGGCGCCCGGCCCTTTTCTCCCGATGACAGCGACATCGCCTCTCCCGCGGACGGTCGCGTTCTGGTCTATCCCCGCTTACAAAAAAACGCACTGGTTCCGGTCAAGGGCAAATCCTTCACCGTGGACGATCTGCTCGGTTACCCGGCCGCAGAATTTCATGACGGCAGCCTGGCGGTCATCCGCCTTTGTCCGGCGGATTACCACCGCTTTCATTTTCCCTGCGAGGGCCGGCTCATCGAACAGCGTCGCATGAAAGGCCGTTACCATTCGGTCAATCCGCTGGTCCTGGCCCTGGGCATCGACGTCTTTAGCCAGAATGAACGTCACGTCACTGTGCTGGAAAATGCCCGCCTGGCCCGCTACGCCTATGTCGAAGTCGGGGCCTTTGGCGTCGGCAGCATTGTCCAGACCTATACAGGGCCGTTCGTGCAAAAAGGCGATGAAAAAGGATATTTTCAATACGGCAGTTCCACCGTCATTCTTGTTTTTCAACCCGGGAAAATCCTGTTCGAGAAAGATCTGCTGACGCACAGTGCAGAGGGATACGAGACCTTTCTTCAAGCAGGACACTGTTTAGGGAAAACAGCAGCAACTCTGTAAACCCCGGGACCTCGCTCGAGGCCCCTTATCATACACTGGAACAACAGAATGGAACGAATGATGAAACGATGCCAGAACGAGTCAACGCCTTTACGGAATCACCGAACCCTCACCGCCCTTCGACGCCGGGTATCACCGCTCTTTGTGCTTTTCTTCTTGTCAGCCGGCCTGGCCGGCGGCCAAAACCTGGAAACCGAATCCAACAATTTTTTCCTTCGTGCGGATACCCTCAAGCCGGGTACGCCCCTGAATGCCGCGTTCACCGCTCATGATCGGGTCGACGTGTTTGTTGTTTACGCGCAGAACACCTCCCTCTATCAAAGCAATCTATTTTGCGACTGGACGAAATATGACCTCAGCGCCGTCAAGGCGGATGTGTTCTCCGCCGACGACACCAGCCGCAGCGTTCTGTTCGGCAACCCCAGCGGCCGTTACGGCAAATTCGGCTTTCGCCTCGCCGGCTGGCAGCCGCCTAAAACCGGATGGTATTTTCTCAAACTGCAGTACCCCGCCGACACGCCGCTCGCGGATTCCCTCAAATACCAGGTGCGCTTCACCGGCGGCACTCCGGTCACCGTCGCCGGCTTTCATCATGAGCCGGACAACACCGCCGCTGAAGCGAAGAACCTGGCCGCGGTTCCGACCGACGGCGCCATGGTGCACGGGTACCTGTTCAAAAAACAAGGGATCTATAACTGGAACGACATGGACCTGTATTGGTTCTACGGGACAAAGGATTACTCTCTGACCGCAGAGACCTTTACCGCCGCCCGTCTGACTGATGAACCATGGTTCATTCGCGACGCGGACACCGAGATCGCGTTGCTGGACCAGAACGGCCAGGAGCTCGGCCTTATCAACGACGATAAAGAAACGACCGCCGCGGATCCCTGGGAGACCACCGTCGGATTCAACAACACCTTTTCGCGCATCCAGGTGGACGCCCTGCCGTACACCGGCCCCTATTACGTGCGGGTCAATTCCTTTTACAACAGCATCACCCGCACCGAAAAGCCGGAGGTCAGCGACACCAATCCAGGCGGCGGCGAATACCTGCTGTCGGTCCGATTGACCCGGAACAGCAGAGCGGCGGTGCACTTTGACATCGTTAATCAGGCCGACGGCCTGCCGCTGCCGGGCAAAATGACCGCCATCGGGGTCACAGGCACGCCGACCGAAGGCGTTTATAAATTTCTCCACACCGCAGCCGCGCGCGGCAAACTGATCCTGCCGGCAGGCGCCTACACCCTGGCCTTCACCCATGGCCCCGAATACACCATGGTCGAACAGCCAGTGGTCCTGGCTGAAGGCGATTCGATCCATACCACCGTTTCCCTGCAGCGCATCGTGGACACAGAGGGCTATCTCTGCGGAGATCTGCATATGCACGCTCTGGAGGGCATCGCCGAACAGGACAAGTTCGGCATCATGCTGAACACGCTGGTGGCGGAGGGCGTCGAGTATGCCGTGGCCACCGACCATAACGCCATCTCCGATTACCGGCCACGGCTGCTGGAGATGGGCCTGCAGGATTACATTAAAACTTCGCCGGGCGATGAGATCAGCACCGGCATCGGCCACATCAACGCCTGGCCCCTTGACACTTCAGGGCCGGCTGTGATCAGCAGCGGGACCGCCACGGAGATGTTCAACGACGCGCGGCGAAAAGGCGTCGCCATCGTGCAGATCAACCATCCGCGCTGGCCGGGCATCGATTATTTCACCAAAATGAATCTCGATCCATTAAGCGGAATTTTCGCTCATCCCCAGGCCAGTGAAGCATTCGACGCCATGGAAATCATGAACGAGACCAACGGCTGGGGATTCAAGTACGATCCGCCCAACACGCCGGTCTCTGTGCTGCAGGACTGGTTTAACCTGCTGAACCGTGGCAAACGCTATTGCGCCGTCGGCAACTCGGATGCGCACGGTATAAACTCGGACAAACCCGGTTACCCGCGCAACTATATCGCCGCCTCCACCGATAAACCCGGTGAGGTCGCTGAGAGCGAATTGCTCCAATCCCTCCGCCATAGTCGGGTGACCGTATCCCTCGGTCATTTTACCACTTTCACCATCAATGAGACCGCCCATATCGGCGATCAGATCACCGACACCGACGGTACGGTCAAACTGTCGATTCGAGTGCAGGCGCTGCCGCAGATACCTGTGGACAGCGTCAAAGTCTACGCCAATGGAATTCAAGTGGCGGAATTCAGCGTGGCCGCCGCAGAGTCTGCCGACCGGTTCATTCGGGAGATCGAACTGCATCCGACCAGGGACACCTGGTACGTGGTCGCTTCCACAGGCAATACGCCGATCCCCATCGGCCTGATCCAAGACAACAGCGGCCCGGTGACGCCCATCGGACTGACCAATCCCATCTGGGTGGATGTGGACGGGGACGGTATTTTCCTAGCCAGCAACAGCTCCACAGCAGTGGAGACCGGGTCTACGCGGCAACCCGATGCCTTTGCGCTGGAGCAGAATTATCCCAACCCGTTCAATCCGAGCACCACCTTCGCCTTCAGTCTGGCGCACAGTGCGCAAGTCAGGATCACCGCATTCGATGTGCTGGGAAAAGTGGTGGCGGTGTTAAAGGATGAGCGAATGGCCGCCGGCGCCCACAAACTGGTCTGGGATGCGCAAGGAGTCGCCAACGGCGTCTATTTCATCAAAATGGAGGCAGGCACTTTTCATCAGACCCGCAAAGCCGTCCTGATGAAATAAGCCGGCAGCCAACAAACTTATTGCAGAGAATGGTCACGACATGTGTGTCATCTATGTTGATGCGGACGCCTGTCCGGTAAAAAATGAGATCTATCGTGTGGCCAAGCGGCATCAGGTGCAAGTCTGGCTGGTGGCCAATGCCCCTATGCGCTTCCCGGCACAGCCGGGCGTGCAGCTCAAGGTGGTGAGCGACCAGTTTGACGCGGCCGACGACTGGATTGTAGAACAGGCCGCCGGAAATGACATCGTGATCACGGCCGATATCCACCTGGCATCACGCTGTTTAAAAAACGGCGCCCGGGTTCTCAGCCCGGCTGGACACGAATTCACCGATGCCACCATCGGCCCTGCTCTGGCCACCCGCGATCTGCTGGCGGAGCTTCGCGGTATGGGCGCTGTAGTGACAGGCCCCGCTCCTTTTAGCCAGCGAGATCGATCCCGTTTTCTGCATGCCCTGCATCAGTGGATCGAGGCGGTTCGGCGAAAAAAGCCGCATGCGCTACGCTGATGACAGCCGATTCGTTTCTTCTTGGCCAGAAAATGCGGGCAGCGGCGTGTACGCAATGCTTGCATGAACGGGCCTAAGAAAATATAAAACGCTCGAATGGAAAATACTTTTGCACGAATCTGGCGGCTGGTGGAGAGCATCCCTTCCGGCAGAGTGGCGACCTATGGTCAGATCGCCGCTCTGCTCGGCATGCCGCGAGCGGCTC
>JAKJDB010000132.1 GCA_022706175.1 Candidatus Zhuqueibacterota bacterium
GATCTCAGCCAGCTCCCGCATTTCTGGATAGTAATAGATCTCAAAATGTTCGGTCTGCAGAATGCGCCAGTCAAAGTGGTGGTAGATGATTTTGTTGCGGCCAAAATAGTATTGACCGGACGCCGTGCAGGGCCAGATGATCACCGCGGCGCACAGGCTGATCAGGAGCCGCAGCAGCGTGTCAGCGGCCTTGAGCCGGCGACGGCGGCCGCTGAGTGCGGTGAACCCGCGATCTGTTGGAACGGCAGGGCGATATCCGCTCTCGGATGTCAGACCGTCCTTCACTACAAGCCCTTTTGGTAAAAGCGATAGGTTTTATAGCGGCGGGCGTTGAGATCCTCCAGCGCACCGATCATGCGCTGGTTGGTTTCGACGATCATGGAACATTCGGAATCCGTGTAGCCCATTTTAACGCCCTGTTCGATCGTGTTGAGGTAGAACGCCACATCGATGCCGCGATGGCGGTGCTCTTTGAGCACGCCCATGGCGATGGTGCGCAGACGATGGACCTTGCGGCTGTGCCAGAGGATTTTCGCCAGTCCAAAGGGGAAAAGCCTTCCGTTCGCTTTTTGCAGCGCCGGATTCAGATCCTTGATGGAGAGGGAGAAGCCGATGCATTCGCCATCCACTTCGGCAAAGTAGGTCAGCTCCGGGACCGCCACCAGTCTAAGCTCTTTGGCCAATTCTTCGATCTGCCTGTCGGTCATGGGCACATGGCCCCAGTTCTCCATCCAGGCGTCGGAAAAGATGCGGCCCACCTGACGGACGCGCTGCGGAAATTCTTTCATGGAGAGCGGGACGATCTTTAGCCCCTGCTGGCGCAAAATGCGGTCGCGAACCCGCCGGTATGCCGGTTTCAAGGCAACATTCTTGTCGACCAGAAAAGCGTACCAGTCGATGGCTTTTTCGAAACCGGCCTGCACCAGCAGGTCGTTATAGTAAGGCGGATTGTAGGCCAGCAGGATGACCGGCAGGGAATCGAATCCCTCATAGAGCACGCCGCTGACGTCGTACAGGGAAAAGCTCAGCGGACCGAGGACGCGGGTTTTTCCCCTCTGGTGCAGCCAGCGGGAGGCGGCGTCGAACAGCTGCGATGCCGCTTCGGGATGATTCTGGCACTCAAAGAATCCGAAAAAGCCGGTGAGCGGATCGTGATATTTTTCGTACTGACGGTTGATGTGGCTGGAGATGCGTCCCACCGGGCTGTTGCCCGAGCCAGTAGCAGGCCTCGCCGAATTCAAAAAACGACCCGGTCCGGGGATTGAGGAATTTGCGCGTATCGGAGATCAACGGCGGAACCCAATAGGGATCCCGGCGATAAATCTGCCACGGCAGGCGGATGAACGTATTGAGCTCTGACTTGGATTCGACCTGTTTGATCCTGATCGCCATTTCCGATCCTTTCTCCGGGTCCCTGAGGGCTGAAAAAGCGGGTTGCAGCCCTTGGCCGGTCGTTTTAGCTCAAAAAGATATTGATTTTTATCCGAATTATTGCTATACTATAAGCCTATGATTAAACCGTAAAGAGGGAAAATGGCACACCACAAATCAGCAATCAAGAGAATTCGTCAGAGCGCCAAAGCGGCTGAGCGCAACAAAGCGTACAAGTCCGAACTCAAGACCGCGCTTAAAAAGGTGCGCGCTGCCGGCAACAAACAGGATGCGCAAAAGCTGTACAAGGAGACCGCTTCCCTATTGGACAAACTGGCCGGGAAACGCATCATCCATAGCAACACCGCCTCCAATCATAAATCCAAATTGGCCAAAGTAGTCAACAAACTCTCCTGAGCGGGAGTTTTCCTTCCAGCGTTGCGCCGCACGGAATGCGTTTTGAGTGCGGAAAAGAGCTTAAAAAAACCGGCTGATCAGGCCGGTTTTTTTATTTCTAGCTGAAACGGCGATGGGATCAGCGGCTGCCCTGCAGCATATAGTTGGGCGCCTCCTTGGTGATGATGATGTCGTGCGGATGGCTTTCGTGAAGCCCGGCCGGCGTGATCCGAATGAAGCGTGATTTTTTCTGCAGCTCCGGAATAGAGGCTGCGCCGCAGTAGCCCATGGCGGAGCGCAGACCGCCGATCATCTGATAGACCACATCCGACAATTTCCCCCGATGCGGCACGCGTCCTTCGATGCCCTCTGGCACCAGTTTCTTGATGTCCCGTTCCCCTTCTTGAAAGTAACGGTCTCCGCGGCCGCCGCGCATGACGCCCAAGGAGCCCATCGCGCGATACACTTTATAGCTGCGGCCCTCATAAAAGATGGTTTCGCCCGGGCTTTCGTCGGTCCCGGCCAGCATGTTGCCGAGCATCACGGTGTCTGCGCCGGCGGCCAGCGCTTTGGCGATGTCGCCGGTTTGCTTGATGCCGCCGTCGGCGATGATCGGCACGCCTTGGCGATGGCACACCTCGCTGCAATCCATGATGGCGGTGAGCTGGGGAACGCCGGTGCCGGCGACGATGCGTGTGGTGCAGATGGAGCCGGGTCCGATGCCGACCTTGACGGCGTCCGCGCCGGCGGCGATCAGATCCTCCGCCGCTTCCGGCGTGGCGATGTTGCCGGCGATGAGCTCGATGGCGGGATGGGCTTTTTTAATCTGTTCAATGGTTTTCAACACGCCCAGAGAGTGGCCGTGGGCCGTGTCCACACAGAGCAGGTCAACGCCGGCTTCGATCAGCGCCGACACCCGGCTGGTGGTGTCCATCGCCACGCCCACGGCCGCAGCCACCAGCAGCCGGCCGTGTTTGTCTTTGGAGGCGTTGGGGAACCGCTTGCGGTTCTGTATGTCCTTGACCGTGATCAGTCCTTTGAGCCTCTGATCCTTGTCCACCACCAGCAGTTTTTCGATGCGATGTTTTTGCAATGCCTTTTCCGCCTCTTCCATGGACACGCCCACCGGCACGGTGACCAGGTCCTCCTTGGTCATCAGCGTGCTGACGCGTTTGTTCAGATCGGTTTCGAAACGGAGATCGCGGTTGGTGAGAATGCCGACCAGCTTTTGGCCGTCGACGATGGGAATGCCGGAGATGTGGTAGCGGGACATCAGCTCCAGCGCTTCGCCGATTTTACGATCCGGGGACAGGGTGATGGGGTTCATGATCATGCCGGCTTCGGACCGCTTGACCCGATCCACCTCTTCCGCCTGCTCTTCGATGGAGATGTTTTTATGAATGATGCCGAGGCCGCCTTCGCGCGCCAGTGCGATGGCCAGCGCCGATTCGGTCACCGTGTCCATCGCCGCACTGACGATCGGAATGTTCAGAGTGATTTTGCGCGTCAATCGCGTTTGCACTTCCACCTCTTTGGGCAGAACCGTTGATTTGTTCGGCACCAGCAGCACGTCGTCAAAGGTGTACCCTTCGCCGATTATTGTACTCATGAGACTCTCCCTTACAATGATCCAACCGCGCGTTCCACCGCGGCCAGCAATCGCCCGTTTCGCATAAGCTGCGTCATCTGTTCGATATCTTGATACATCAATCGATCTTGTTCCATCACAGGGATTTGTTCGCGGATCAGCCGGTAGGCTGCTCCGGTGCCGGCGCCCGGCTTGAGGTCTTTGCGAAAATCCGTGGCCTGACAGCCGGCGAGCAGTTCGATGGCCAGCACGGTTTCGCTGTTCTCCGTGACCTCGAGGGCCTTTCGTCCGGCGTGCGCTGCCATGCTGACAAAATCCTCCTGATTGGCTGAAGTGGGGATCGAGTCCACCGAGGCCGGATGGCTGAGCACTTTATTTTCAGATACCAGGGCGGCGGCTGTGACCTGTGCTATCATAAAACCGGAATTGGTGCCGCTTTCCGGCGCCAGAAAAGGCGGCAGGCCGCTCTGCACCGGATCCATCAAGTTTTCCAATCGTCTCTCCGAGATGTTGGCCAACTGGGTCATGGCGATGGCCAGCGTGTCGCTGGCCAGAGAGAGGGGCTGGCCGTGAAAGTTGCCGCCGGACAGGACCTCCTGTTGATCGGCAAAGACCAGCGGATTATCGCTGCAGCTGTTCAGCTCCACAGCCACCAGTTCATGGGCAAAGGCCAGAGCCTGACGAACCGCGCCATGCACCTGCGGCATGCAGCGCGAGCTGTAGGCGTCCTGAACTTTGCCGCACTGCCGGTGGGAATCCATGATCTCGCTGTCCGCCAGCAGACGGCGCAGGTTTTCCGCCACCTTGACCTGGCCGCTGTGACCGCGCGCTTTTTGAATGCGTTCGTCAAAAGCGGTTTTGCTGTTGAGCAGGCTCTCGACACTGATGGCGCCGGCGATATCGGCCAGTTTCGCCAGCCGCTCGCCGGCCAGCAGCGCCATGGCTGCGTATGCGGTCAACACCTGGGTGCCGTTGAGCAGGGACAATCCTTCTTTGGCCTGCAGTTCCAACGGCTGCAATCCCGCGGACGCCAGCGCTGCTGCGCCATCCATTGGCCGACCATGAACCCAGGCCTGTCCCAATCCCAACAGCACCAGGGTCAGATGCGCCAGAGGCGCCAGATCTCCGGAAGCACCCACCGAGCCTTTGCACGGCAGCACCGGAATGACGTCGTGATTCAACAGCTGCAGCAGGCACTCCACAACCTCAGGCCGCACGCCGGAGTAGCCGGTACACAGTGTATTGATTTTCAACAGTACGATGACGCGCGCGATCTCTTGGGGAACAGCGGCTCCCACGCCGCAGGCGTGGCTCAACACCAGATTGCGCTGCAGAGCGTTGAGCTCGCTGTCCGGAATATGCACCGAGGCGAGTTTGCCGAATCCCGTGTTAATGCCATATACCACTTTGCCCTGGTGCACAAAGGCCTCCACGCAGCGGCGGCTGGCGCGGATTCGCTCCCAGGCTGCCGGCGCCACCTGCACCTCGGCCTGGCCGCGGCTCACGGCGGACAGGCTGTCCAGATCCAGGGAAAAGCCGTCGAGGACGATTTTAGTCGGGTCTTTTTTCATAGAAGAATGGGTGTAGTTTAGCGATTATTTGCTAAAGAATCAACTTGATTTTTATGCGGGAGAACAGCAGCGGGAAAAAAGAGGGCAAAAAAAAACGAGGTCTGTCTTCTTTGGAGGACCGACCTCGTTTTTCCCTACATTACCCCTTCGGTTCGAAATTGATCATACAGCTTGAGAATAGCAGGCACATAGTTGCGGGTTTCGGAAACGAGCGTACTGCGATCGCGGTTGGATGCGATCCAGATTTCCGCGCGTTTGGGACCGCCGTTGTATGCTGCCAGTCCGCCGTCATGATTGTACAGGCTCACCAGGTCGCTGAGGTAGCGGCACCCGAGACGGATGTTCAGAATCGGGTCATTGAGCACTTGTTCGTGGGAGGTCCATTCAATGCCCTCTTGCACCGCGAGGTACGCGCCGGTGGTGGGCATGATCTGCATCAACCCCAGGGCTCCGGCCTTGGAAACCACATTGGGTTCCCAGGATTGAGCGCTTTCGTGCGTGATGGTGGCGCAAATGAAATCCACGTCCAGATTGGAGTATTTGCGCGACATCAGATAGATCTCGTTGGCGATGGCTCGTTTGCTTTCATCGCTCATGTTTCTGTTGTAGCGAGAGATGATGCCGATGATCTTGTTCAGGGTTGCACGACGCTCGCTATCGATCACTGCCAGGCTTTGTTGCTCCTGCAGAAGAACCGATATTTCTGCCGAATGGGTTGGTGATTCAAGCGTATCGGTGGAGAGCAACCGAACGCCTTGAATGAGAACAACCGTTAATCCGACGAACAAGCCGATGATCCATTTCGCCGAGGCACGTTTTGGTTGCATGATGCACCTCACCATTGGTTTGATCTGGCTTGTTTTTAATTTGTCCTGCAAATGTAGCTGGGCCATCTGGTTCATGATCGTTTGACTGCTCAGGTGGGGCCATTTTTTAATCTTTTTCATTTAATTCCTTATTTTAGTTATACTTATTTATTAATTTGCCTGCTGAACAGAGTAAGGCGCGAATATAACCAACATAGAACAAGCCGGCTTTATTCCGGCTTTACACATTGATTTGTTGCAATCATTGTGCCATTGATTTAATTTTATATCTTTTGGCTGTTTTTTTTGATTTTCAATTTTGTAACTGGATTAAAAACAGCAGCGCCAAAGGAGGGCAAAAAAAAGGAGCACTTTGTCGGTAAAAAAGAGAACAAATGGACACCTGCTTGTGGTGATTGACTTGAAATGAGGCAAGTCGCAGTCCGCATACCCCCGGGTTGATTTGTTTCTGGTCAAAGGTGGATGGACAGACGAGATCCTGAGCACGAAAGCGCCGGTGGAAAAAATGCTTGATAATAAATTGTTATTAATGTTTTTAATGCAATTGCTCTCTGTTTTGTAATTTAAAATTGCACAAATTCCGGCCATGTGTGAAAAATGTATCAGTATGTAACAAATTCGCTGTTTCCCGGAATTTTTTTATAAATACATTTATAACAATTAATTAAATTGTGCGGATGGTTCGATTTGTCTCATAATGAGACGGAAAAAAAGAAGCAAACGGGCTTTTTATTACATTGCTGTGGTTCGCTGGACATGGTATCGCGCTCTGTGATCGCCGAGATCAACTCCTTGGCATAAAAAATGTCTACAGCGTTTTGATCCATTGCGCATGTCCAGCGGCCAGGGCTGCCAGTTGTTGCAGCCGCTGGGGGCTGGTGCGCGCTAGGGTGCGAAAAGAGGGATCCGGAAGGTCAGCGCGCGGTATGAACGGCTGAAGCACATAGCGTCGGCAGCCGTGAATTTCTTGCAGCAGTGCGTTCATGACCCCATCGTCATGATGCTCTTCGATGATCGTGGTGCGCAGTTCATAATCGATGCCGGACGATGCCAGCAGTTCGGCAGAGCGGAGCACCTGTTCCGGCTGATGCCATCCGGTGAGTTGCGGGTAGCATGCCTGACTGGTTTTAATGTCCAGTGCCACATAGTCCAGCTGCGGCAACAGCGGCTGCAACCGCTCTGGAAAGGAGCCGTTGCTGTCCAGTTTGATCTGATAGCCGTGCTGTTTGATCCGGTCGATCAGCAGGGGCAGAGAGGCGTGCAGCAACGGTTCGCCGCCGGTGAGGGT
>JAKJDB010000133.1 GCA_022706175.1 Candidatus Zhuqueibacterota bacterium
TTTCCGCTGATGCCACCGATCGTCTGCAGGGCGCCGTAATCCGGTTCAGAATCGACAACCATTTGCCTCTGGGCGGCGCCGTGCACCTGCGCCTGGCCGATGCCCTGGCGCGCCTGTATGATAGACCGAACGTTATTCTCGGCCCGATCCAGCTGCCGGCCGCTGCGGTGGATGCGGCCGGCCGCGTGTCAGCGGCCCGACATATCGAAACCTCCCTGGAGTTGAACGAAGAAGAGTTGGCGCTTTTTAAAAATACCGGCATGGACTTGAAACCGGTCTTTATCGCCACTGAATTAAGCCTGGACGGCAGCAATGGTCAGGAACGCCAGATTTTCGGCGAGGACTATATCAAGGTGCAGGCGCTGCTCACATTGAAGGTTTTAGTGAGCGAGGAGTGATATGAAAGAGGCGCAATTTTATACCGCTCTGGAAGGGGGCAACGTAATCTGTCAATTATGTCCGCACG
Source organism: Candidatus Zhuqueibacterota bacterium (assembly GCA_022706175.1). Next base: position 467 of record JAKJDB010000133.1, read on the forward strand.
CCTGCAAACCGGCGGATGGCAAGGTGGGCGTGTGCGGCGTTCGGCAGAATCTCGGCGGCGTGCTCTATTCGCTGGTTTACGAAAAGGCGGCCGCGGTGCATGTGGATCCCATCGAAAAAAAACCGCTGTTCCATGTTTATCCCGGATCCGCAAGTTTTTCAATCGCCACCATGGGCTGCAATTTCCATTGCCGGTTCTGCCAGAACCATGATCTTTCTCAGGTGCATGGCGAGCCGGCCGGTCAACCGCTGACCAGCCGGCAGGTGGTGGATGCCGCCGTGTCGCGGGGATGCCGGACCATCGCCTGCACGTACACCGAACCGACGGTCTATTTCGAGTACGCTTTAGAGATCGCTCAGTTGGCCAAGGCGGAAGGGATGGCCACAGTATTTGTGACCAACGGTTATATTAACGAAGCGCCGTTGCGGGAGCTGGCGCCTTTTCTCGCCGCGGCCAACGTCGATTTGAAAGGCTGGAACAGAGATTTTTATCGTCGTGTGATCGGCGGTGATCGCGACAGTGTGCTGGCCACCCTCAAGGTGATGAAGCAGCTGGGCGTGTGGGTGGAGGTGACCACCCTGCTGGTGCCGGATCAGATCGTCGAGACCGATCTGCAGGAGATCGCCCGTTTTATCCGTCAGGAGCTGGGGGCTGAGACGCCCTGGCACATCAGCCGGTATCATCCTGATTATCAGTACACGCAGACGCCCGCCACGCCGCTGTCCCTGCTGCAGCGCGGCCGCGAGATCGGCTTGGCGGCCGGTTTACGGTATGTGTACAGCGGCAATATTCCCGGGGATGAAGGCGAGCACACCTATTGTCCGCAGTGCGGCAAAAAGGTGATCGAACGTTACGGTTTTCAGATTACGGCGTATCATGTGCACAACGGCGGCTGCCGTTTTTGCGGCGCGGTGTTGGACGGTGTCGGACTCTGAGTATTCGCAAAGCCGTGAACGCTGGTTATACATGTAATCACTTTATAGGGGGTGCCTATGAAATGCGTTCTGTTTCTGCTCCTTACAGGTGTGTTTGTTTTCATGTCGTGGGATTCTTTGACCCGGCCGCGTTCTCATGGTTTTTATCGATTTTACGCCTGGGAGTTCATGCTGGGATTGTTTCTGCTCAACGTTTCCTTTTGGTTCAAGACTCCCCTTAGCCGGCCTCAGCAGCTCTCCTGGGCGCTGTTAGTTCTCTCCGCCGTCGTCGCGTTGTGCGGGTTTCTGCAATTGCGTCGTATGGGTAAAGCGGATCCGCGCCGCGACGATGCGTCGCTGGTTCCTTTTGAAAAAACCACCGTGCTGGTTGCGTCGGGCATTTACCGCTACATCCGTCATCCGATGTATGGTTCGCTGGTGTGGTTGACCTGGGGCATTTTCTTCAAACGGATATCTTCGGCCGGCCTGGTTCTGGCGGCAACGGCCACGTTTTTTCTTCTTCTGACGGCGTTGTGCGAAGAGCAAGAAAACGTGCGCTATTTCGGCGAACCTTACCGGGAGTATATGAAAAAGACCAAACGGTTCATCCCTTTTTTGTTTTGAAATAACCGTCTTTCAGGATCATTTTTTTTCTGCAGCGCTGATGTGATGATCCGCAGATGGCGAAGATGGGCGCTGATAAGATCAGCGGCCTACCGGCAGATGATTTATTCGCAGGTCACTGCGAAAAGGCGCTGAGGAGAAAACAGGTTATACTTTACAAAGCAGTAACTCGTGTAAAAAAATCTTTGTTTTTTTGCGTAAATGTATTACCTTTTTGCCGTAATAGTAATACGATCGGAGGTGTGCATGGATACCTTAACTCTTAAAATTCCAGAAGCCCTTAAAACTAAGCTCAATCGGTATGCCAAACAAAAAGGACTGAGCAGATCTGAAATTGTTCGTAAGGCATTAGCGGATTTTTTTTCAAAGGGTGATGTACGACTCAATGGCGCTTTTATTGATTTTTCCGAGGACTTGGCAGGCAGTGTGGAAGGGCCGTCGGAGCTCTCCACAAATAAAAAATATTTCGACGGGTATGGCCAATGAAAAGCAAAAAGGTTATTATCGATACAGGACCTCTTGTAGCTTTTTTAAATAAGCGTGACACCTATCATGATTGGGCTTACTCTCAGTTTTCACTTTTAGCTCCTCCGTTCATCACCTGTGAAGCTGTTTTATCAGAAGCATGCTTTTTGCTGCGAAATTTTCATAACGGGCCGAAAAATATCTTAGAACTCGTAGATAGAGGCTTAATCATTCTCCCCTTTAATCTTGAATTAGAATCGAAAGCTATAATTCAATTATTAGAAAAGTACGAAAATATCCCCATGTCATTAGCTGATGGGTGTCTTGTTCGGTTGTCAGAACAAATATCAGACAGCATAATATGTACTTTAGATGGCGATTTTAGCATTTATAAACGCAATAAAAGGGAAATTATCCCTCTAATAATCCCTGATACTATATAATTGCGCAGGGCGAGGAATCTATCGACGAACAGCTCATTCCTTTCACCGGTTCAGTCCGTCGCTGGATCCTTCGGCGCTCATAATCTAAAAGCAGATGCAGCAGTTTGCTTTTTTGCTCCTCAGTTCCTATATTGAAAATGCCTCCTCGCTGTAGTATATTAGATTAACCACCATCTAAATACAAAGCACAGTCAAGGAGGCATTATGAAACTGTACAAGAAAAATACGGAATTTGTCCAAGACAAACAAGTTTTTTGTGGTATAGATGTTCATGATAAACAATGGACATTAGCCTTTTTTTGTGATGGTGAAATCGTGGAAACCATTCAGACACAACCCTATTATAAAGCATTGCTAAATCGTCTTGCCAATTATCAAAGCGCTCGAAAAATCAGCTTTGTTTATGAAGCTGGCTTTAGCGGATTTGTTCTTTATCGGCAATTATCCAAAGACGGCTATTCCTGTATAGTTACACCGCCAAGCCGCATCGTCAAGACAGATCAAAAAGTAAAGACGGATAAACGCGACGCGACGAAACTAGCTATGTTGCTTTCAGCTCACTTGCTCAAAGCTGTAACCGTGCCACCCGTAGATGTGGAAGCTGATCGGAGTATCGTGCGACGGCACGATCAACTGGTAAAAAGCCAGACACGATCCAAGAATCATATCAACTCGTTTTTAAAGCTGCATGACCTCAAACCACCGGCAGACATAAAAGCCCGCTGGACGAAAAAACATCTGGCTTGGTTGGCCCATATCTCTTTTGATCAACCTGCACACGAATTTACCTTCAAACAACTACTCAACAATTACTGCACCATCAGAAAAGAAATCAAAGAAACGTTGCTTTTTCTTCGAAAATTGTCCAGAGATCCGCGCTATCAAGAAAATTATCAAATTGTCACTTCTGTAAAAGGCGTCGGCCTGATTACGGGTATGACCTTCCTTCTTGAATTGTTTGATATGTCTCGTTTCTCGAATGTCAATAAATTCTCGAGTTTTATGGGCCTGACGCCCTCCCAATTCTCCAGCGGCGATCATGTGCGATTAGGGCATATCACCCGAGAAGGAAATGACCATTTACGCCGCGTATTAGTGGAAAGCAGTTGGACCGTTATTCGCTATGATCCCATTTTGCGTGAAAAATATTTGCGTCTTCGTGCTCGTGGTGTTAACGGTAAAAAAGCCATTGTGGCGGTTGCCAGGACTCTGGCTGTTCGTTTGCGTCGATGCTTACTGGATAAAACGCCATATATGGTAGGCATCGATTAAATCCGTATTCTCAGTACGCGAAAGTACTTGATTCCTTCTTGGCAACCGCGAGTCTTCCATAAAGCGTTGTTTCATTAGTTGCGCCTTTGTCCTCAGTATGCGGTGTCAAGATTGTTACTTTCGAAAAGAGAACCTGCGGCCGGTTTTTACCGGACCACGAATAGAAGAATGGCATTAACAGGTCTTGCGCGTACTAAAAAATACCCCCCAATGCAAACTCGCCGAGACCGGTCTCTTTTTGAGATCGGTCGAAGCGAACTATCTAAGGGTGAGGTTATATGCTAAAACTATCATTTTATCAGATTAGAAAATGCCGCTTAATAATAATCTCGAAAATTCCCTTGATTTTCAATATAGAAGGAAGACAAGATTACAGTTTGTCATTCCGAGCCTGCAACCCCGTATTCCAACCATCCGGATGCAGTCGCGAAGGGCGAGGAATCTATCGACGAACAACTCTTATTCCTTTCACAGGTTCAGTTCGTCGCTGGATCCTTCGGCGCTCATAGTCTAAAAGTAGACGCAGCCGTTTGCTTTTTTGCGCCTCAGGATGACAAGATTACAGTTTGTCCTTCCGAGTAACAAACCTTTAAAAATGGGCGTCCTTTTCGTGTGCTGCAGCTTTACTCGCAACGACCGTCTTTTGTACATTATTTGGTGAACAACGCCTCATGGGCGTTTGTTGCTCGAATAGGCCGGATTCGTCTGCCGTCCATACCTTTCTCCGCACGAATCTTTTGCATCCTTGGCAAATCTTTACTATATTTTCCCGCCAATCATTCCCCAACCATTACAAAGGGACGCTATGCACATCCTTTCGCTCTTTCACGGTCTCATCGGCCTGGGATTCGTCACCTTACTCGCCTTTCTCTTTTCCGCCAACCGACGAGCGATCAACTGGAAACTGGTGCTGACCGGCATCCTGCTGCAATTCGGTTTTGCTTTTCTGGTGATCAAGACCAACCTCGGCCGTGCGGTCTTTGACTGGATCTCCCGGCTTTTCGTCATTCTGTTCAATTTTGCCGGCGACGGCGCCCAATTCGTCTTCGGCCCGTTGGCCAAAAGCAACGGCGAAAGCAGCCTGGGGGTGATCTTTGCCTTTCAGGTGCTGCCCACCATCATCTTTTTCGCCTCACTGATGGCGGTTCTCTATCACCTCGGCATCATGCAAAAGATCGTACAAGGCATGGCCTGGGCGATGCAGCGCCTGATGCGCACCAGTGGGGCGGAAACGCTGGATGTGGCGGCCAACACGTTTATGGGCCAGACCGAAGCTCCCCTGGTGATCAGACCCTATCTTCCCTCCCTGACCGAGTCTGAGCTTTACACCATCATGGCCAGCGGCATGGCCCACATCTCCGGCGGCGTGCTCGCCGCCTATATGCAGATGCTGGGACTGGCCCTGGCCAAGTCGCAGGGCGTGGCCTTTGAGGAGTCGCAGGTGTTTTTCGCCGGCCATCTGCTCGCCGCTTCCATCATGGCTTTTCCCGCCACTTTGGTGGTGGCCAAAATGCTGATGCCGGAGACCGGCGAACCCATGACCATGGGCACCGTGCGCCTCAAGGTCGAAAAGAGCCACGGCAGCGTCATCGAAGCGGCCGCAGGCGGCGCCGGCGACGGCGTGCGCCTGGCGCTCAACGTCGGCGGTATGCTCATCGCCTTCATCGCCCTCATTGCGCTGATCAACGCGCTGCTGGGCTTTATCGGCAACCTGACCGGATTGAACGGCATTCTGATGAACCAGTTCAACAAACCGCTCAACCTCGAACTGCTCTTCGGCCTGATCTTTCAGTTTATCGCTTTCATCATCGGCGTGCCGTGGAAAGAGGCGCTGGAGGTGGGCAGCCTCATGGGCATCAAACTGGCGGTCAATGAATTTGTCGCTTATCTCAAGATGGCGGACGTGGTCGGCGCCGGCATGCTGTCCACCAAGTCCATCGTCATCGCCACCTATGCGTTGTGCGGCTTTGCCAATTTTTCATCCATCGCCATTCAGATCGGCGGACTCTCGCCGCTGGCGGAAAACCGGCGCAGCGACATCGCCCGGCTGGGCCTGAAAGCGGTCCTCGGCGGCACCATCGCCACCTGGATGACCGCGGCCATCGCCGGACTGCTGACCTATTGATGACAGACTCTCAAGGATACGGAGGATACATGTCCAGATCCGCTTCATCGAAATACCGTTGGTTTGTGGCCGGCGACCTTAATGGTTTTTTCGGCCTCATGTTCGACAACCTGACCGTGCTCTCGTTTCTCGCCGGCATTCTGATCTTTGTCTTTAAATATCCGGCGGACATTGTTTACACGCGCATGTTCCCGGGCACCGCCTTCGGCGTGCTGTTCGGCGATCTGGTCTACACCTGGATGGCTTTTCGCCTGGCCGGGAAAACCGGCAACACCCGGGTCACCGCCATGCCGCTGGGATTGGATACCCCCTCCACCATCGGATTGGCGCTGGTGGTGCTCGGCCCGGCGTTCATGGGACTGAAAGCCGAAGGCTATTCGGAACGCGATGCGGCGATGATGACCTGGTATATCGGCATGGCCACCATGATGTTCATGGGCGTGGTCAAATTGGTGTTTTCATTTTTCGGCCGCTGGGTGCAAAAGATGGTGCCGCAGGCCGGACTGCTGGGCTCGCTGGCAGGCATCGGATTGGGACTGATCGGCATGACGCCGCTGATCGACATCTTCGGCATGCCGCTGGTCGGCGTGATCGCTCTGGGAATGATTTTTTACACCCTGGTGGCCGGGATTCGGCTGCCGGGAAAAATCCCCGGCGTGCTGGCCTCTGTGGTCATCGGCACCGGGCTCTACTATCTGATCGGACCGCTGGGATTGGTGGGAGGGAC
>JAKJDB010000134.1 GCA_022706175.1 Candidatus Zhuqueibacterota bacterium
GCTTGAGACGCGCCACGCCGTGCGAGGGTATGCCGCGCAGATCCGCCAGCACCAGGTTTTCGGCGCAGATCCGCGCATCCCGCTGAGTGAGGTCAAAGGTTAAAAAGACCTGCTGAATGTACTGCAACAGAGTTTCATCGTTGACCGTTTGTGCCATCCGTCCTCCTTGATGCAAACTCCGCCAGCATGGTGGGGAGGATGCCTCCGTGTCGATAGTATTTTAGTTCCACCGGCGTATCGATGCGCATCACGACGGAAAAAGTGATCTCCTCACCGTCCGGGCATCGCACGCGGACCGGGATCTCCTGGCCCGGCCGGCAACCCGCCTCGAGGAGAATGGAGAATTGCTCGCGACCGGTGAGTCCCAGCGTCTGAATGTTTTCTCCAGGCCGGAACTGCAGGGGCAAGACGCCCATATGCACCAGATTGCTGCGATGGATCCGTTCAAAGCTCTCGGCGATCACCGCGCGAACGCCGAGCAGCAGCGTGCCCTTGGCCGCCCAATCGCGCGACGATCCAGTGCCATACTCTTTGCCGGCCAGGATGATGAGAGGGGTTTCTTCCTGGCGGTAGCGCATCGCTGCATCGTAAATACACATGCGCTCTCCATCCGGCAGATGGAGAGTCACTCCGCCTTCCACACCAGGGACCAGCAGATTTTTCAGCCGCACATTGGCGAAAGTGCCGCGTACCATCACCCGGTCGTTGCCCCTGCGCGCGCCGTACGAGTTGAACTCATGCTGCGCCACGCCTAAAGAGAGCAGATAGCGGCCGGCCGGTCCGTCTTTGGCAATGGAACCGGCCGGAGAGATGTGATCGGTGGTGACCGAATCGCCGAACAGGGCCAGAACCCGGCTGTTGAGAATGGGCTGCACGCCGGCGGTCGTTTGATCGAGGAAAAAGGGCGGTTCTTGAATATAGTTGGAATTGGACTGCCAGCGATACAGATCGCCGTCCTGCCCGACCACCGCCTGCCATTCAGGCACCAGCGCGTTAAGATCCCGGTACACGGTTTCGTAATGAAAGGAGCGATCCGCCTCGCTGATCATCGCTCGAATCTCCTGATCGGTCGGCCAGAGCTCCTGCAGGGTCACTGGACGGCCATCTCGATCCCGACCCAACGGCTCGCGGGTCAAATCGATATCCATCCTGCCGGCCAGAGCGTAGGCGATCACCAGAGGCGGCGAGGCAAGAAAGTTGGCACGGGTATGCGGATTGATCCGTCCTTCAAAATTGCGATTGCCGCTAAGCACCGCTGCCGCCACCAACTCGGACGAGGTAATCGCTGAACTGATCTCCTGCGCCAACGGTCCGCTGTTGCCGATGCAGGTGGTGCAGCCATAGCCCACCACATGAAATCCGAGTTGTTCGAGAAAAGGAAGCAGGCCCGTCGACTGCAGATAGGAGGTGACCACGCGGGAGCCGGGGGCCAGGCTGGTCTTGACATGGGAAGGAACAGACAGCCCTCTCTCAACCGCCTTTTTCGCCAGCAATCCCGCTGCCAGCATGACCGAAGCATTGCTGGTGTTGGTGCAACTGGTGATGGCCGCGATGACCACGCTGCCATGGCGCAGTTCACAGGATCCTTTTGACGTCTGTATGTGCACGCGGCGGTCCAGCTTATCCGCCGCCAGGTTAAATCCGCGCTGATCCAGCGGTGCGGACAGGGAATGAACAAAGGCTTTGCCCGTATCCGCCAGAGGGATTCTGTCTTGCGGCCGTTTCGGTCCGGCCAGACAGGGTTCGATCCGGCTCAGATCCAGTTCCAAGGTTTCCGTGAACAGAACCTCCTGCCGGTCATCGGTTCGAAACAATCCCTGATGTTTGCAGTAACGTTCCACCAGGTCGACCTGATCCGCGGGCCGGCCGGTGCGGCGAAGATAATCGATGCTCTCCTGATCCATGGGGAAAAAACTCATGGTGGCGCCGTATTCGGGCGCCATGTTGGCGATGGTGGCACGGTCCGGCAGGCTGACCGCGTTAAGGCCGGGGCCGAAAAACTCCACGAATTGATTGACCACCCCTTTTTTGCGCAGCATGTGGGTGACCGTCAATGCGATGTCCGTTGCTGTGGCGCCGCCTCGATGCCGCCGACGCCCCAGCCGACGATGCCGAGCCCATTGATCATGGTGGTGTGCGAATCGGTGCCGACCACACTGTCCGGATAGGCGATGGGGCGACCGTCTTTCTCGCTGCGGCAGACGCCGCGGGCGAGAAATTCCAGGTTCACCTGGTGAATGATGCCCATGCCCGGCGGCACGATCTGTACGGTTTTAAAGGCCTGTTGTCCCCATTTGAGGAATTCATAGCGTTCACGATTGCGTTCGAATTCCAGTTGCATGTTGGCGGCCAGCGCTTCAGCGCAGGCGTGATGATCCACCTGGACCGAATGATCCACGATCAGATCCGCTGGAATGAGCGGCTCGATCTGTTTGGGATCTCCGCCCAGACGCTGTAACGCGGAACGCATGGCGGCCAGATCCACCAGGGCGGGCACGCCGGTGAAATCCTGCAGAATGACCCGCGCGGGCATAAACGGGATCTCGACCGCTTGGGGTTCAGCGGCGGACCAATTCGCCAGATGAACGACATCCTGCTCCGCGACGGTTGCCGATTCACTGTTGCGCAGCAGGGATTCGAGCAGCACGCGCAGGCTGAAGGGAAGCCGGCCAACGGCGCTAAAGCCCTGCTGCTGCACATGGGGCAGGGAAAAGATGTCGACCGGTCCGGCGTTGGTGTTCAGAGTCATTCGGGCGCCGAATCGGTTTTTCGCGGTTGCACTCATGCCTCTTGCCTCGTCGTTTGAATGTTCTTTTTCAGCGATTTCCAGCGACTCTGCAGATAAGGATCCTGCAGCGTCTCCATCAGATAGTCGCAGAACTGGCGGCTGGTGGCGCCGTCGGCGCGGCCGGTGATCACCCGTTCTTTTTCAAACCGGCTGCAGATGTCCAGCGCCATCTCGATCTTTTCCGCATTGGCGATAAAACCGATGTGGCGCAGCATCATCGCCGCCGCCCGGATCAGGCTGCAGGGATCGGCGTACTGGCCGCGCCCCTCTTCCATCATGCGCGGCGCAGAACCATGAATGGCTTCGAACATGGCGTAACGCTTGCCGATGTTGGCGCTGCCGGCGGTGCCGACGCCGCCCTGAAACTCGGCCGCCTCATCGGTGAGAATATCGCCGTACAGGTTGGGCATGACCAGAACACGAAACTGCGTGCGGCGTTTGGGATCGATCAGCTTGGCCGTCATGATGTCGATGTACCAGGCGTCCCATTTGATGTCCGGATAGCGTTTGCCGATCCGCTCGGCGGTCTCGAGAAACAGCCCGTCTGTGGTCTTGATGACATTGGCCTTGGTGACCACCGTGACTTTGGGGATTCTGTTGGTGTGCGCATAGTTGAAAGCCATCTCGATGATGCGTTCACAGCCCTGTTTGGTTACGGCGGTGAAATCGATGGCCAGGTCCTCGGTCACCTGAATGCCTTTGCTGCCGAGGATATAGGCGCCCTCGGTGTTCTCGCGGAAAAAGACCCAATCGATGCCCTCCTGCGGCACCTGCACAGGCCGCACGTTGGCGAACAGGTCCAGTTCGCGCCGCATGGCCACGTTGGCGCTTTCGATGTTGGGATACGGCCCGCCTTTTTCCGGCGTCGTGGTCGGCGCTTTGAGGATCACATGACAGGCTTTGAGCTCGGCCAGCACATCATCCGGAATGGCCTTGAGATGTTTGATCCGGTTTTCAATGGTCAACCCTTCGATCGTACGAAAGGCCACCCGGCCGCTGCGGACCTCGTCGGCAAGAACATGCTCCAACACCCGCTGGGTCTCCTGGGCGATGATGGGTCCGATGCCGTCGCCCCAGCAGACCCCGATGAGGATCGGCTTGAGCGCCGCATAATCGATCCATTGCGCATTTTTTTTCATCTCCGCCACCCGCGCCAGCTGCTCTTCGATCAGCGCACTGAAATGGGCTTTGGCTTTTTCCAATTCGGGGGAGGACATAGAGGATTTTCCTTTCTATGGGTTATTCGCTTCAAACGTGAGTGCTCGTTCGTTTCGGTTGATGGTCTATGATGCGTTGGTTGATTTCTTTCAACTCCGCTTCGATCCGCCCCAGCATCAAACGGCAGTACGAATCATACTCTGCGCCGCACGTTAGAGCTTCTTCTTTCAGGCCTTTTTCCACCAGGTCGATAAAGGCGTTCAAGGAAGACGCCGACACCGGCATCGGCTGCGCCGCCCAGTCCACCAGCGATTGTTCGATCTCTTCATAGTGGGCCTGAAACGGACACTCTTTGACGCCTTTGAACGGATAGGGGTTGGCGGCGATCTGAAATCCTTTCAACGCCATGATCAGCGGCTGGTAATCACGGCCGGCCGTCAGTCTGGGAAATTGAAATTCCACGACCGAAGACCACTTGCGCTCCGACGGATTCTGATGATGCCGGTTCAACCGCGACAGGCAGACGCCGACCTCGGGATGGGTGATCTCCTCTTTATGAATGCGCCATTCGCGCAGCCGTCCCTGATCGTCCTTGCGCAGATCTCCGCCCAGCAGCAGCAGGCAGAGAAAAAATTGCGGATCGTCGATTTTGCGAAAGGCGCGGTCCGGCAACGTCTCGATGCTGATGTGCAGACTGTGCGGTTGAACATCGATATAGTCCGCCGCCAGTTCGATCATGCGGCTGAGCACCCACGCGTCGTCGGTGGCCGGTTTGCTCACATCGCCCAGCAGACGATAGCGGCCGAACGCCAACTCCATAAAACCGCGCGTGCGCACATCCGGCGAAGTTAAAAAGCCATGATCATCGATATGCGCGCCCAACTTCCAGCCGCGGCGCATGAGATCGAAATCATAAAAATAATAAAAGCCGTCGTAGACCGGATCTTGGCGCTCCGCTGCCGCGATGGCCTGGACGCCGAGGTTGGAGAACTCGAGTTCTGCGCCCAGCGGATGGCTGCCGCTGCGCCGGTGTTTCTTGACCTGATAGACGATCTCGTCAGCCAGGTCAAGATCAAAGATCTCTTCAGCGATCATGATGGCCGCCACGCCGTAATCGATATAGCGCAGGTCCTCACGATAGGTGTCGACGCCCATCTGGGTCATGGCGGTCTGTACCCGCTTCCGCTGCGTTTGCAGCAGCTGAAGCGCCATCAATCCGGACAGCGTGTGATGATAATAGTTTGGTTTTGTCTGCACACTGCCGCGGTATTGGTCGCGAAACTTTTCTTCTAATTGATTAAAGATAATAAACTTAATTACCATAGACAGGTAGGCGGCGGCATAGGCTTGGGCCTTGCGATCCGCGGCCAGCCAGTCCAGGGACGGCAGACTGGCGCTTTCGATCTCATGCTTGATGATGAACGGCGGCAGGCCGGCGTCGAGAAAATGCTGGCTGAGCAGTGATTCGACCTCCTCGGACAACAGTTCGCGGGTGACCATGAGCGACAAATGCCTGCGGTCCATGAGCAGGTTGCGATCCGCTTTGTTCTCCAGATAGCGCTCCACCTGGCGGGCGACAAACTCCTCGATCCGGTCTCGGTCGTTGAAGCCTTTTTTAAGATAAGGCTTGAGCGCTTTGGGATCGCCGACATAGACATAGGCCCGGGTGATCTCCCCGTTGATTTTAACGCGGGCGATGCGCCGGTGATAGAGGTGGCCCTCGCCCTCATATTCGTCCAGTTTTTGCAAAGCAGCCGGGGTGACGCCGGAGAGCAGTTTTCCGCTGATGCGGGAGCCGTTCCAGGGCAGGGCAAAAGCAAAGCTGTTGCGCCGTTGCACGCGACGATGATCCAGCAGTTCAGCCGGCTGTGCGGAAAAGGTGCGGCCGGTCAGAATGTGAAAATACTGATCATTGTTCAACGAGCCGTAGACGAACAGCTTGTCCAATGTCGGGTTTGTGGTTTCCAAAAAACTCAGGTTGTCAATGGCCGTACAGGATTAGATGCTGTGTGCTCCGCTGCCGGGGGATCAGACGGAGTCGAAATGTTTTTTGAACAGCTCGGCCATCTCCTCCGGCGAGATGGCGGTGATGCGGCCGTTGTCATACTGGGCTTCCACCCATTCGAACATTTTAGCGATGCGGGGATCGCGTTTATCCAGCGCCGGTTTACCCCGTTTCTGCATCTCGCGATTCACCCAAAAGCCAACGCCGGCGATGCCGGAGCGGTCGGTGATGTTGACGTCCAACGGCCGTTTGAGAATTTTCCCGGTGTCGAAAATATTATAGATCTCTTCGTTTTTAATCACGCCGTCGGCATGGATGCCGGCCATGGTGACGTTGAACCGTTCGCCGACAAAGGGAAAGTTGGCCGGTACCGGCGTGCCGATTTCGCGCACATAATCGGCGATGTCGCTGATCGCGGTCAGATCCATGCCGTTGGTATGGCCGGTGAGTGAGGCGTACTCCACCACCAGCGCTTCCAAGGGCGAATTGCCGGTCCGCTCTCCGAATCCCAGCACCGCGCCGTTGACGCTGGCCACGCCGGACAGCCAGGCGGTGAGGGAATTGATGTGGACCTTGTGGAAATCGTTATGGCCGTGCCATTCCAAATTTTCCGAAGGAATGCCGAATTCCCGCTGCAGATAGAAGACCATCTTGGGAATGGAGCGCGGGAGAGCGGCGTTCGCCCAGGGTAAGCCGTAGCCCATGGTGTCGCAGAGGCGGATTTTGATGCGCAATCCGGATTTCTGCGAAAAGTTCATCAACTCTTCGGTAAAGGGCATGACGCAGCCCCAAAAGTCCGCGCGGGTCACATCTTCGTAATGGCAGCGGATGGCCTCCAGGCCCGCTTCCGCGGCTGCGCGCACCACCTGCATAAAGGCATCCAGCGCCTGTCGCCGGGTTTTTTTCAGTTTTAAAAAGATGTGGTAGTCTGAGATAGAGGTCAGCATGCCGGTCTCTTTCAGCCCCACCTGCTTGACCAGCTCAAAATCAGCGGGATTGGCGCGGATCCAGGCCGTCACCTCCGGATAGCGGTACCCTTTGCGGCGCACCTCTTCGAGAATCTCCCGGTCGTG
>JAKJDB010000135.1 GCA_022706175.1 Candidatus Zhuqueibacterota bacterium
AAGCCGCGGCTGGGATATTGAGAGCGACATGTACATGCGCGACGCCACCCTGAACAGCTATGTACCGCCTATTCCTTATCTCTACGGTTTTATGGCCTACAAGGGCGGGCAATCCGTGTGGAACTATATTGCGGAACGGTACGGCGAGGAAAAAGTCGGCGAACTGATCGGCAAGGTCAAGATCGCCAAAAGCTTTGAAAAGGGGTTGAAGAATTCCATCGGCGTGGATGAGGAGGAGCTGACCAAACGGTGGCACCGCTACATCAAACGCAAGTATTGGCCGGATATTGAAAATCGCAAGGAGCCGGAGGAGATCGCCAAACGGCTCACCGATCACCGCAAGGACGGCAGTTTCATCAACATCAATCCCACCCTCAACCATCGCGGCGACAAGTTGGCGTTCAAGAGCGACAAAAGCGACTTTTTCGACATCTATCTGATGAGCGCCATCGACGGCCGGGTGCTGAAAAGCCTGGTGCGCGGACAGCGCGCCGGCAATCTGGAAGAGCTGCAGTGGGTCCATGGTCCGGGCATGAGTTGGAGTCCGGATGATAAGCAGATCGTGTTCACCGCCAAAGCGGGCGCCGAAGACGCCCTCTATATCGTCAACGTCAAATCCGGCAAGATCGAAGAGGACGTGCAGTTCGGTCTGGACGGCGTGTATAATCCGTCCTGGAGCCCGGACGGGCGGGAGATCGCTTTCATGGGATTGAAAAACGGCCAAAGCGATATCTATGCCTATCACATCAAGAATAAAAAGCTGCGCAAGATCACCGACGACGTATTCAGCGATGCAGAGCCCTCCTGGTCGCCGGACGGTCACAAGCTGGTTTTTGCCAGCGACCGCGGCGATTTTCCCAAAGAGGTGCCGGATCATTTCTCCCCGCGCCAGCTGAATATGAAAAATTACGATATTTTTGCGGTGACGGCCGACGGCTCTGAGATCACCCGGCTGGTTCAGTCGGACTTTCTTGAACGCACTCCGGTCTTTTCGCCGGATGGCAAACACCTGGCCTTTTCCAGCGACCGCTCCGGCATCACCAACCTGTATCTGAAGAACATGGAGGACGGCCAGGAGTATCCCATCACCAACGTGCTGACCGGTGCGTTCCATCCCTCCTGGGGCGGCACCGACCGGCTGGCCTTCAGCTCGTTCTATTACGCCGGCTATGATCTGTTCATGCTGAAAAATCCGCTGGACATACAACCCGGCGAGGTGGTGGTGCAGGAAACCCATTTTGTCAAGAGTCTGCGTGAGGGCAAGAATCTGGCGTTGGAGGCGGATCTGCTGGCTGAGGAGGGTGAGACGGAGCCGGCCAAGACCGAGGCAAAAGAGCCGCCATTTCGTCTTTGATGAGGGCTTTTCCAAAGGCCGCCTCTCTTCGCAGCCGGAGATGAAAAAGATCGCTTTGGATTCGAGCGAGTACGCGCTGCCCACCGGCGAGTTCAAAATCAACAAGCATAAAGTCAAACTGACCCCGGACCTGGTGTACGGATCGGTCGGCTACAGCCAGTTCTTCGGCACCCAGGGGATGACCAACATCATGCTCTCTGATGTGATGGGCGATCATCGCCTCAACATCGCCGTGGGATTGTACGGCGATTTCCGCAACGCCGACTATGGGCTGACTTATTTCTACCTGCCCAACCGGCTCGACATCGGTGCGGGCTTTTATCACAACGCGTATTTCTTCTATTCCGACTATTTCGGCTGGGTGCGCGATCGTAATTTCGGCATCAGCGGTCTGCTGAGCAATCCCCTGAACAAGTTTGAGCGCATCGATTTCGGCATCGGCGCCATGGGCATCAGCCGCAGCTATATGGATCTGTCCGATGACATCGTCGATCTGGCGGTGTCTGAAGGCATTCTATCGCCGCGTACCCGCTATTTTCTCCTCAACAGCCTGAGCTACACCAAGGATACCACGGTGTGGGGATACACCGGGCCCACCAACGGCAGCGGCATGAGTTTCGGCGTGACCTACAGTCCGGGGCTGGGCAAAAACGGCATTGACTTTGCAACCTTTCGCGGCGACTGGAGAAAGTACATCCGGCTGGTGCGTGATTATTCCTTTGCCCTGCGCTTTACCGGCGGGTTGAGCGAAGGGAAGAACAAGCAGAAATTTTTCCTCGGCGGCGTGTCCAATTGGTTGAACAATTATTTTTACGGCGACATCCGCGTGGAAAAAGTCGAAGACATCTACTTCGCCTCGTTTGAAATGCCCATGCGTGGAGCGGATTACTACACTCTGGAGGGCAACCGGTTCTTTATGAGCAACCTCGAGTTCCGCTTCCCGTTGATCCGTCAGGTGTTGCTTGGTTTTCCACTGCCGATCGGCCTGTCCAATATCGGCGGCGCCCTGTTCTCCGATATCGGCGTGGCCTGGGATAAAAACACAAAAAGCACCAAAGAGATTCTGAGCGTAGATCCGGACCGACTTTACACCGAGAACCTGTTCATGAGCTATGGATTCGGCGTACGCATGAATCTCGGATTTCTCGTCCTGCGCATGGACCTGGCCTGGCCCACGAATTTCCATCGGTCCGCTTCTTCGCCGCAAGTGCTGTGGTCATTGGGCGCGGACTATTAAGCATGGCGGAAGCGGAAAAGCCACGCTCTTGCAGCAAGGCCGATGCGCTGCTGAGCCGGCTCGAGCAGTCTGTTCTGGTTTGCGACGGCGCCATGGGAACGCTCCTGTATCAGCGCGGTATTTTCATCAACCGCTGCTATGATGAGCTCAATCTCTCTGCGCCGGATCTGGTTTTGGATATTCACCGTCAATATGCCGCCGCCCGGGCCGACATCCTCGAGACCAACACCTTTGGCGCCAACCGCTTAAAGTTGAAAGCGCATGGTCTCGAATCAGAGGTCGAGCGCATCAATCAGGCAGGCGTTCGTCTGGCGCGCCAAGCCGTTGGGCCGGAGGGGCTGGTGGCCGGTTCCATCGGTCTGCTGGGCGTCCCTCTGGCGCCGCTGGGGATTGTGAGCGAGGAGGAAGCGCGCTCTATATTTCGCCAGCAGGCGCTGGCCCTGTTGAACGAGGGCGTTGACCTTTTCATTTTGGAGACCTTTTCCGATCTCAACGAGCTGACGTTGGCCCTCCAGTGCCTGCGGGAGCTCTCAGACCTCGCCCTGGTGGCGCAGATGTCTTTTGATGCTGAAGGGGTGACGAAATACGGACTGTCCCCCGAGGCGGTGGTCCCGGGCCTGATTGCTGCCGGCGCGAATGTCATCGGCGCCAACTGCTCGGTCGGCCCGCAGATGATGTTGGAGGTCGTGGAGAGGCTGGCGCATAGCGGCGGCCGGTTCCTCTCCGCACAACCCAATGCCGGCAATCCACGCATGGTGGACGGCCGGCTGATCTATCTGTCGACGCCGGAATATCACGCCGAGTTCGCCCGCCGGTTCATCGCCGCCGGCGTTCAGATCGTCGGCGGCTGTTGCGGCACTACGCCGGAACATATCAAAGCCATAGCCAACGCGGTGGCTGCGGTTCGTCCAAGGCGAATCCGTCCAACGGCTGCCCGGCCTGGTAAAAATACGCTGCAGGTCGAAACCGTGCCGCGTGAAGAAAAATCCGCGCTGGCCGCACGGCTGGGCAAAAAGTTTGTCCTCTCTGTCGAAGTCTTGGCCCCGCGCGGGGTCGATGTGGCTCCGGTGCTCAACGGCGTCCGCAAACTGGTGGGCTTTGGCGTTGATGCCATAAACATTCCGGATGGACCGCGTGCTTCATCGCGTATGTCGCCCAGCGCTCTGGCGCAGCTCATCGAGCGCTCGCTGCCGGTGGAGACCATTCTGCACTATTGCTGCCGGGATCGCAATCTGCTGGGCATGCAATCGGATCTGTTGGGCCATTATGCCCTCGGTCTGCGCAACATCCTGGCCATCACCGGAGATCCTCCCAAGCTGGGCGACTATCCGGATGCCACCGCGGTGTTTGATGTGGATTCGATCGGCCTGACCCGCATGATCAACGCATTGAATCAGGGCTATGATCTGGCCGGCAATGCCATCGGCCGGGCTACAGGCTGGCATATCGGCGTCGGCGCCAATCCCGGAGCACTGGATCTGGATCTTGAAATCAGACGCCTTTACCAAAAGGCCGAAGCCGGCGCAGAATATGTGCTCACACAACCGGTTTTTGACATCGCGCAGATGGAGAGATTTTTTCAGCGGATTTCCGATCTCCGTCTTCCGGTCCTGGCCGGCGTGATGCCGTTGATGAATTTTCGCACGATTGAATTTCTCAATAACGAAGTGCCCGGTGTGACCGTGCCGGAGGCTGTGGTCCGCCGAATGGCCGCCGCTGCAGACGCCGGAGAGAGCCGCGCCATCGGCATCGACATCGCTCAACGGTCGATTCAAGCGTTGCGCGATCGGACGCCGATCCAGGGTCTTTATCTCATGCCCCCTTTCAGCAAAGATAAATATGAGATCGCCCTGGAGGTGCTGGCCGTGCTCCGTTGACCCGGTTTTTACAGCGCGGTGAACCCTTGTGCATTTAACGGAAAAGAAGGACTATGATACGATACAGGCGTGGTTTATTTCCGATCCTGCTATGGGCCGCTCTGGCCTGGGGGCAGATGGGAAACCGCTTGCCGGGCGGGCCCGGCGGCGAACCGGGGCGCAATCCCTATGGACAGGATATCTTTGCCTACCGGATTTACAGCTTTGCGGATTCCACCGACCGCTGCCTGAATCAGGTGCAATTTCATTTCGCCCTGGTCAACGACATGTTGACCTTTGTGAAAATGTCGGACACCTGGTATCGCGCCAACTATGAACTCTCCGTCATCATCTACAACCGGAAGAAGGAAGTGGCGGCGTTTGAGAGCATTCATGACACCGTCGCGGTCAACGATTTCGCCTCCACCAACAGCCGGCAACGTCCAATGATGAAGCGCCTGTGTTTTACGCTGCCGCCGGAGGACTATACCTACCAGATCCAATGGCTGGATGCTGAAACGCAGGTGAACATGGGACGGCCGATCGCGCTCAAACTGACCGACTACAGCCGGCCGTCGTTGCAGATCAGCGATCTGGTGATGACCGATCAACAGGACTGCCATGCGGGTCTGCGCCGTTTCACGCCCAACCTGCGCGAGGGCTTTAGGGATGAAGGATCGCAAGTGGGCGCGTATTTTGAGTTGTACGGAACCGGCCGGGACAGCATTACCGTCGAGTACTCTCTTGCGCTGGCCAACGGACAGAAGGCGGGCCGGCGCCGATATGTGGTGCCCGGCGGAGTGTCTGCGCAATGTCTGCAGTTGAATGAACTGATCACGCAGCCCGGCGAGTATCTGCTGAGCGTGCAGGCCACCGCCGGGGCGGTGCGGGTGAAGAACGAACGCTCCTTTTTCGTCCATTGGGGCCGCATGCCGATGCAGACCCAAGACGGGTTGGCGGACAGGGAGTTGGAGCAGCTCGCGCTCATCGCCCGCGGCCATGATCTGGAAAAAATCCGTGCCGCGTCCGGCAGCGAACGGCAGCGGCTGTTGGCCGAGTTCTGGCAACAGCGGGATCCGACACCGGACACGAAAGTGAATGAACTGCGCGAAGAATTTTTTCGGCGCATCGATTTTGCCGATAAGAATTTCAGCGTGGCCGGCCTCGGGCTGGTCGGCTGGAAAAGCGATCGGGGCCGGGTGCTGGTGCGCAACGGCACGCCCGATGAGATCGAAAGACACGCCACCGAACCCGGCATGCCGGCGGTGGAGATCTGGCAATATCGCCGGTTGAACAAACGTTTTATTTTTACCGATCGGCAGGGATCGGGGGATTTTCGTCTGGTCAAGGTGGAGTAGAATTTAACTTGATACTTTTCCTACATTTTTTGTATATTGGCAAACGGAATCGCGCGCGGGTGGATCGGCCGGGGTTCCAGAACCTGGTTTTATATTGCGAAGGAGCAGGCGGTAGATGAGACAATGGCATAAATCCGATCGCCCTGATTTTGGACGCGTTCTGTTACGTTGGCGCCACAGGGACAGCGGGCGTTTGATCAGCAAAGCGTTTTCCTGGCTGTTGGCCGCGTTTATCATGGGTATTTGCTTCAGCATCCTCTGCGCGGCCCTGGGCCTGCACGGCGCGGCCAAACCGCTCAGCCGGCTGGCCTTTCTGCTCACCCTGGTGGGAGGCATTCTCAATTCCTATTTTATCTATGCGGTCAGCGGATCCGAATATCGCATCTATGAAAAGGCGTTCGTCTCTGTGCGGCCGCTGATCGGCTACGCGCCGCTGGCGGAACAATGGGGGAGCGTGGACAAACCTTTGGGCGCGCGCTTTGAGCATCTGACCTGGGAGGAGATCAAGGAGGCCCGTGAAAAGGACGGCGCCCTGGTGCTGGTGTTGAAAAAGAATCTCGAAGAGGTCGAGGTCGGGGTGGCGCCGGTCGCCTTCGTTTCTCAGGAATCGGCGGCGCCGCTGTCCAAAAAA
Source organism: Candidatus Zhuqueibacterota bacterium (assembly GCA_022706175.1). The sequence goes on from JAKJDB010000135.1 coordinate 6,437, forward strand.
TCCACCGGGGACAACCAGGATCGTGAAACCCTCAAACTGATCCTGCAAAAAATACGCGAGATCAAGAGGGTGTCCACTGTAAAGGGGTGAGTCGTCCCTCTTGGGGCCGCCGAATGAATAGCGGAGGACGTTCGTCATGCCATCAAGAATCACGCCACTGGATGTAAAAACCTACGCCGACGCCGGCCTTTACCACGTGGGGGAGCAGATCTACGACAACGGTCTGGTCCGGCATCGCTTTCAGTCCTCCTATGGTCTGCAAGCCATTGTCAAGGGCAAGGACAAGTATCGCGTCGAGGTGGTCGTGGAGGGCGAAAAGCTCTTCGGCCGCTGCACCTGTCCGGCCGGCAGCGGCCGGTGCGAACATCAGGTGGCGCTTTTATTGTGCTGGCTGAACGAACCACAGACCTTCATCAGTCAGCAAGATCTGCGCAAGGCCATCCGCAGCCAGGATAAAAACAACCTGGTGGATGTGCTGATCAACCTGATCGAAGTGTTTCCGGAACTGTCGCTTTTTTTCATTCAGCCGGCCGATGCCGACGAGCTCACCGCCATCCGCGAAGAAGTGGCGG
>JAKJDB010000136.1 GCA_022706175.1 Candidatus Zhuqueibacterota bacterium
GCTGACCTACGAGGAGATCCTGCTCATGTTAGAGTCGGCGGAGATCGATCCGGCAGAACAGGAGGATGAGCCCTTCGACAATCCGGAGGCCGGTTTGGGACGGGCGTTTCCGCTCTCCGGCGGGCTTCTCGAGAGCGCCGCCCTGGAGTACGGGGTGCTGCATGAAGAAATTGCGGTGACCGACGGCCGCGACCGGGTTCTGGAAGCGATCGCCAAGACCGCGGAGGGCAAGATCGAAGCGCGTTTTCTCGATCTGCTCTTTTGCGAAGGGTGCATCAATGGACCGCAGATGGCCAACGCGCTCTCCGGCTTTGTTCGCCGGGACAAGGTCATCGGCTATTGTAAAACCCGGAAGCAGAACCCAGCCGTCGCCGCGGCGTTCAACAGAGTGGACCTGGGCCGTGCGTTTACGCCCGAACATTTGGACACGCCGACCCCACCGGAAGAGGAGATCCGCCGTATTTTAGCGGTCACCGGCAAAGTGTTGCTCGAGGATGAGCTGAATTGCGGCGCCTGCGGCTATCCCAGCTGCCGCGAAAAGGCCATCGCGGTGCTGCAGGGTTTTGCCGAAGCGGAGATGTGCCTGCCCTATATGGTCGAAAAGTTGGAATCGGTTCAGGAGGAGCTGACCCGGGCGAACAGCGAGCTCAAGGATTCGCTCACCACTCTGCAAAAGACGCAACAACAGTTGGTGCAGTCTGAAAAGCTCGCTTCGGTCGGTCAATTGGCGGCCGGAGTCGCCCATGAACTCAACAATCCTCTGGGCGGCATTCTCATCTACTCCGGCCTTTTGTTGGAGCAGGCGGACAAGGAGAGCCGTCAGGCCCAAGACCTGCAGAGGATCATGGCCGAGACAGACCGTTGCCGTCGCATCGTCCGCGGCCTGTTGGATTTTTCACGGCAAACCCGTATCGATGCGGCGATCGTCAATCTGAACAAAATTCTGAGCAGCACGCTGGCCCTGGTCACTGAGCAGGCGCTGTTCCTCAATATACAGGTGGTGCAGCAGCTGCAGGAGTCACTGCCCAACGTCTTTGTCGACGTAGGCCAGATTCAGCAGGTTTTTCTCAACATTATCTTGAACGCCGCAGATGCCATGAACGGCAGAGGCACCCTGAGCGTGCGCAGCGAAACCTCGCCGGAGGGGGATCAAGTGCTGGTTTCGTTCAGCGACACCGGCAGCGGTATGACGCCGGAAATCATATCGAGAATTTTTGAACCGTTCTTCACCACCAAGCCGCGGGGCCGGGGCACCGGGCTGGGACTGGCCATCGCCTACGGCATCGTGCAAAGACATCATGGCGATATTCTGGTGGCCAGTCAACCGGGAATGGGCAGTACGATCACGGTCACATTGCCGACCGCCGCCTGAGACGGCCGGCTGGATTTTAACCGCAGGAGTTCTTCATGAGCGAAGCCATCAAGATACTGCTGATCGACGATGATGCGGATTTCATCCTGATCAATCGGACGATTCTCGAGGCCAACGGCTATGAGGTCGATGCCTGTGTCGACGCCCGTTGCGCTTTGGATAAAATCAAAACCTGGAAGCCGGACCTCATCTGTCTGGATGTGATGATGCCGACCGGCACCGAGGGCTTTCACCTCGCCTATAAAATACGTCGGGACCCCGAGTGCCGGACCATTCCGATCCTGATGATCACCTCCATCCATGATTACAGCGATTTCCACTTTTCCACCGAGGATGGGGACTTTTTACCGGTGGATGAATTCATTGAAAAGCCGATTCGCGCCGAAGTGTTGTTGAATAAAGTGCGAGAGCTCCTGCAGCCTCGCGAGGCGGCCTCTGCGAAACCGCCGCTGGAGGACAAGGGCATCGGCTTGAAGAAAAAATGAGGTGCGCCTGACGCATGTAGGCGGGAAAAGAGAACGTCTATGACGGCCGCTGAGAAAAAAATATTGCTCGTCGATGATGATCCGGCGTTTTTAGAGATCAACCACCTGATCCTGGAATCAGCCGGCTACCGAGTGGCGGAGGCCGGCTCCGTGGAGCAGGCATTGCGTCTGCTTCAGACCGACCGCTTTGATCTGTTGATTCTGGATTTGATCATGGAGAGCATGGACTCCGGATTCACCATCGCTTATGCGGTGCGCGACGACGAACGGCTGCGGGATCTGCCCATTCTGTTGTTGACGTCGGCGCAGGAACGAACCGGTTTCACTTTTGAGATGGAACGGGATCAGGAGTGGATGAAAGTGGATGAGGTGGCGGCCAAACCGCTGCGTCCGACCGAGCTGATTGAACGAGTGGAGCGGTTGTTGGCTAAAGGGAAAAGGGAGAATCATGGATAGTCAGGCACGCCTGCTGATCGTTGACGATGAAGAGATCATCCGCATCGGCTGCCAGCGCAGCCTGGAAGAGATGTATTCGACCGTAGAGATGGCGGAGAACGGCCGGTTGGGCTGGGAGCGGCTTCAGCAACAACCCTTTGATCTGGTCCTGCTTGACCTGATGATGCCCGAGATGGGCGGCTTGGAGGTGCTGGAAAAGGTGCAGGCGCTCGATCCGGAGATCGTGGTGATCATGATCACCGGCTTTGCCACCATCGAGACCGCGGTGGATGCCATGCGCAAAGGGGCGTACGATTATCTGCCCAAACCGTTCACGCCGGAGGAGCTGCGCACCAAGGTGAGCCGCGGGCTGGAGAAGCGGCGATTGATCCTGCAGGCCCGGGAGCTGATTCTGGAGCGCGATCGCAACCTGCTGGAATGCGCCAACGAGAAATCGCGCACCATGACCATCATCAACTGCCTGAGCGAGGGGCTGATCGCGACCAACCGGACCGGACAGATCGTACTGATGAACCCGGCGGCGATCAAGATGCTGCGGCCGCAGGTCGACGCGGTGATAGGCCGCACCGTGTCCGGCCTGCTGGGCCATCCGGAACAGGAGAAAGCGATTGCCGATATGCTGGCGACCGTGACCGCCACCGGCGCCATCACTCAGATGGAAATGCAAACGCGCGATGAGCGCGTGCTGGAATCGCACGTCAGTCCGATCCTGGATGACCGTGGTGAGTGCCTTGGTACGGTTACGGTGCTTTTGGACATCACCCAGGATAAAAAAATCGAAAAGATGAAATCGGATTTTGTCCGGCTGGTGTCGCATGAGTTAAAAGCTCCGGTGGCTGCCATCGCCGGGTACCTGAACCTCATCATCGACGGCTTGACGGCGAAACAGCCGGATAAAGAGAAAGACATCATTTTACGCTCGCGCGACAAGGCCAATGCGCTCCTGGAGTTGATCAATGATCTGCTGGATCTGTCGCGCAGCGAGCGCAACCGCAGCGCGGGCGTGCAGAAACGGTTGGACCTGGGCGCGGTGCTGACCGAGACCGTTAAATTCTATCATAATGAAGCCCAGAGCCGACAGCTGGAGCTAACCCTGCACCTGCCCGCCACCATCCCACCGGTGGTCGGCGATGCCGAGGCGCTGGGCCGAGTGTTTGCCAACTTGATCGGCAATGCGATTAAATACACGCCGCAGGGCGGTCGTGTGGAGGTGGAGCTCCTGCAGCGCGACGGCTGGCTGGCGGTTTCCGTGCGCGATACCGGCATGGGCATCGCCCCGGATGAGATAAAAAAAATATTCGACGAATTTTATCGCAGCCGTCAGGTGATTCTGCAAAAGATACCCGGCACTGGCTTGGGATTATCCATTGCCAAACAGATCGTTGAAGCCCATCGCGGCTATCTCGAGGTGGAAAGTGTAGTGCAACAGGGCTCGGTGTTTCGCGCCTGGTTTCCGATCGCCGAGGCCGTGCCGACGGCGGCGCCGGCCAAAGCAGAAAACAGTTGACAAGAATTGTTAACATCAATATCTTGTTGGACCGAGAGATGATGATTTGCGATCTCGAACAGCTGCTGCAAACCCGGGTGTTGAGCGGGCAGGCCCGGTTGCAGACGCCTGTGCAGGGCGTGCTGGTGTCGGATATTCTCAGCGATGTGATGGCTAAAGCCGGCCGGGGCTGGCTGTGGGTGACCCATCAGACCACGGTGAACGTGATCGCCATCGCTTTTTTTAAAGGGTTGGCCGGAGTGATCCTGCCCGACCGGCTGCAGCTCAGAGACGATGCGCTGGCCAAAGCGGTGGAGAAGGAAATCCCGGTATTATCATCCGACCTGAGCGCCTTTCAGGTCATCGGCGTGCTGTATAAAATGGGACTGCCGGGGTGAACGGAACAGCGCCCGGCGCGCACCGAGAACGCCGGTGCGAAATCGACGACATGTTATGACGGAGGAACAGAATGGCCAATCTATTTCTGGCGAGTGAAATTCTGGAGATGAATGTGCAGGAGGAACGCAACGGCGCCGCTTTTTACTCTCGGTTGGCGGAGAAATCGGCCCATCCGCTTGTTATCAAACATGCAGCAGAGATTGCCGAGCAGGAGAGACATCATGAAGCGTTGTTCACCAGGATGCTGCGGGAATGCGAGCCGGTGGAACCCAACGAAGCGTATCCGGGCGAATACGACGCCTATCGCCAGGCCTTGTTGAAAAACAAAATGTTCGCCGACGAGCAGGATGCGATGGAAAAGGCGGAACAGTGGACGGACAAGGAGGCCCTGTCCTTTGCTCTGAAAACCGAACAGGCGACGTTGAATCTGCTGAAAGAGTTGACCAAGCATATCGACCCCCGCGAATTGCCGTTCATCCAGATCACCGTGGACGAAGAGGCGAATCACGTTAACGTGTTGAACGAGCTGCTGCAAAAGATCTGAGCAGGGCGGAGGAAGGACCTTCGCCAAGGATGTCCTGCTGCACCGGACGAAACAGCTTGTCCCCGCAACAAAAAAACGGTCTGGATGATCATGTCTTTTCTTTTTCTTGCTACGTTGCCGATGACGGTCAACACCAGCGTTGCGTCTTCCATCCAATTGCCGCGCCAGGTGGAACAGTGGACCAGGCCGGACTCGGCGCAGACCGTAACCGCACAGACGATTTTCGACTATATGGATGGCGCCGGCGAGCTCTATCTTGGCTTTCGCTTCGACAGCCTGCAGGTCGTTGAGTACACCGCGGCGGATACCTACAGCCTCCTGGTCGAGATCTATTATATGCACGAGTCCGATGACGCCTTTGGCTTGCTCTCGCTGGATCCGGATGGCGAACGCATCCACTGGGGCGCTGCGCCGGAGGAGTCCAGCCCATACGCTTTGTATGGCGCCGGATTGCTCAGGCTCTGGGCAGGTCCTGTCTATGCCAGAGTGATGGCCTACCAGGAGACCGAAACGGCCAGACGCGCGGTGCTTGAATTGGGCCGTGTCATTGCCGCCCAGTGCCGGCCCGCCCGGCCGCCGGAGTTGATAAAATTGGTGCAGCCGCTCTTCCCGAACGCTGCGGTGAAATATTTCCGCTCTCATCTGGTGCTCAACTCGTTCTTTTACCTCGCCAGTGACAACATTCTCGATCTCGATCCTTCGGTCGAAGGGATTTACGCCGGTGAGGGGCGAATGAACGTCCTGGTGCTGCACTATCCTCAAGCCGAACGGGCGACCGCTGCGGCGCAGGTTTTTTTATCAAGCTATCTGCCTGATCACCACCCCGCCCGCTGCGGTGAATTCTATCTGCTTGAATCGGGGCATTGCTCTTGTTTTCAGTTCGGCGCGTATCTCATCCTTCTCTTTGACTGCCTCGACGTCGAGAGCGGACGCCGACGGGTGCTAACTTTAGAAAGCCGTTTACGCACAGGAGGCCGTTTATGAACGATCGTTTGATCACGCGCAGAGATTTTGCCCGCACCAGCCTGGCAGCCGCAGCAGTCGTACCCTTGACCGGAGCGGCAGCGCTGCGGGCTCAGCCGCGGTCCAGCCGCGTTGTTATTGTTCGCGAGGAAGCTGTGCTGGATACTGCGCACAGGGTGGATAAAGCCATTCTGCAAAAAATGCTGGATCAGACCGTCATACGCGTGACCGGCGGCAAGACGGCGCGCGAAGGCTGGAAAGCGATCGCCACGGTGAAAGATACAGTCGGCCTGGTGCCCACACCACACCTTAATCCCACGCATCCGGAACTCATCGAGCTGGTTACCGCGTCGCTGCAGAACCAGGTCGGCCTGCCGGCGGAGCGGATCGTCAACGCGCAGGGACGAAATCTCGATATCGTGAAATCGTGCACCGTCCTGATCGCTCTGCCGGCTCTCAAAGCGCATTGGCTCACCGGAATCGGCACGGTGTTGAAGAACTATATCATGTTTTCAGGAAATCCGCAAGCGTATCATGACAGCAGGAATGTCAAGCTCGGCGAGATCTGGAAGTTGCCCGAGGTTGTGGGTAAAACAAAACTGGTGCTGGTGGATGCCCTGTACCCGTTGTGCGACAAGGGACCGCAACCGGATCCGCGCTACAAATGGCATTACAACGGATTGATCGCCGGCACAGATCCGGTTGCCGTGGAAACCGTGTGTCTGAACATCATCACCAATAAACGCGAATTGATTAAAGGAGAGCCGTGGCCGCTGAGTCCCCCCCCGCTCTGCGTGGAGGCTGCGGACAAGGTGTATGGTCTGGGCGTCAGTTCGATGGAGGAGATCAATCTAGAGCGGATCGGCTGGACCAAAGAGACGCTTGTCTGATGGATAAAGCCGGGTGAGGATCCGGTACTTTGTTTTCTCGCCGCTTTTTTTTTGCGCCGGCTAACCGGCGAGCGACCCGCAGATGCCTCCGCACGATCACTGGGTGTGAACGATTTGTTCGCTTTTTCCGTTTCGTTGCCGCCAGGTATGATCGCGGAAAGAGAAGGGCAATCCCCTTGAGGCTTGCCAGCCGTTATCAGTCGGAAGGCTGACGACGCCGTCCCAACTATCCGCTGTGGTTCATATGGTTTACCGAACAAAATTTAAGATCTTGTCAGGAGACCCTATGCACACCATCGATTATACGATCATCGGCTTTTATTTTATGGTGTTGATCCTGTTTGGGTGGGTTTTGCGCAAACGAGCCAGCCAGGGCCTGGACGAGTATTTTCTGGGCGGCAGAAAA
>JAKJDB010000137.1 GCA_022706175.1 Candidatus Zhuqueibacterota bacterium
CCGCCAGCAGCACCAGAAAGGCGGTCAGGGCCATAGCCCGCGTCCAGCGCCAATCCACATGCAGCCGTTGCGAGATCCACCACTGCCAGGTATTGAGCTGCCGGCGCCGCGCTTCCGCCATCAACGTGGCGGTCACAGCCGATGAGACGGTCTCCGTACCTGCGGCTCGGTAGCGCTGCAGCGTTTCCTGCAGATGCTGCAGATCGAGCCGGCACGTACGGCAGACACGATGGTGTTCGTGCAGAACCTGCTCCTGATCATAGCTCAGCTCGCCGGAAAGATAAAGCAGATGCAGAGATTGAGTGTGCTTTTCAAGCATAATGTTTTTCCATGGTTTGACGCAGATACTCCACCGCCTGACGCATTTGGCCCAACACAGTGTTCAAGGGCCGTTCCAACAGAGCGGCGATCTCCCGGAACGGCAGTTCGCTGTGCTGGCGCAGCAGAAACACCTCCCGCGCCGGGGCCGGCATGTCCTCCAGGGCTGAATCAAGCAAAAGGGAGAACTCTTGACGTTCCACCACCTCCTGCGGCGATGGCGCTCCGTCCGCAGGACCCGCACTCCCCTGCCACTCGTTGTCCACTGCAGCCGGCTGCATGATGGCACGGCCGGCTTGCTGCCGCCGGAAATGGTCAATGCAGAGACGGTGGGCGATGCCGAACAGCCAACTGCCGAATTTATCCTGTTCGCGGTAATCCGGCAGCGCCCGAATGACGCGCAGGAAGGTTTCCTGAAACAGGTCCTCGGCTGTGGCGCGATCCCGCAGCCACCGCAGCAGGTAGGTGAACAACGGCGTCTGATAGCGCTGTAATAATCGATTGAAAGCGTAAGGCGAGCCCTCCTGGTACGCTTGAATCAATTCAGCATCAGATGTGCGATCGTTTGCTTTCATTCATTCTAATAAACGCACCAGGAGTGTTTTTATTGTGTGAAATTAAGAGGTGACTCTCAGCTTCAGGGTGATCTCTTGTCCTGCCGGCAGTTCGTAGGCCAGACTTCCGTTCTCTCCGGCGCCGATCTTTTTGAGCTCGGTTTTTTCCCGACGATCGAGCCAGAGCTCCGCCTGCATGGCGGCGGGCACGCGCACGGTCACAGTCCGGTTTCCCAACCTACCGGAGGTATGAAAGTGGATGGGGCCCAGAACCGTATGAGCGGTCAGCTCGATCTCCTCCAGTCCACCCGGCTGCGGCCAGATGCGCACGCGCCGGCAGCCCGGTTCCAGCGCCTGAATGCCGGCCAGGTTCATGTACAGCACATACAGCGGCACTACCGGGCAATGGCTCCATTGCGAATCGGAATCCGGCTTGACCTCCCAGTCCTCCTGCAGCGTATTGTTGAGCAGCACAGACTGCATCACCGCCCACCGCTCGCGCAAATCTTTGACGATCACATCCGTACGGCCGACTTTGGCCAGCGCCCACAACCGCCAGCCGGCGTTGGCCGGGTAAGAAAAGCCCATCTCCTCCGGGCACTCCACCAAGGAGGCCACACTGGCTTTGCTGTCGCCGAACGGACATTGATCGAAAAGAACCGCTGTAGCCAGACTGCGGTCGCAAGTGCGGACCTTTTTCTCTTCATCCAACCAGGGCAGATTGTTGACAAAAAGGCCATGCCGCCGGCTCCAGAACGCCCGAACCGCAGCCTGAAGGATTTCACCGCCGAGCTGATCCACGGCCGTTGCCATAGCCAGGTCTCCCATGGCAACGCAAAGAGGTTTGAGCGCGTGCTGCAGCATGGCGGCCGCATACAGGTTGAAGGCGCACTGTTTGTGCCGTTGCTTTCGGTAGGCGATGTGATCGATCCAGACCGAAGGGATGCCCAGATTTTCTACCGGCAGCAAGCCCTCCTGCGTCCGAATGCTTTTGAGATAGTGGTAGAAGCCGAGCAGGCGCGGAAAAGGCTCCTGCAGAGCGGCAAGATCGCCGGTGTACAGGTAATGATAATAGCAGTCAAAATTAAAACCGACGCTGTGATCCAGAATCGGTCCCCATCCGGTGAGATGGAGCTGCCGTTCCATCAACCGCGCCAGGCGGTCGTAGGCCGGCCAGCTGTCGAGGAAATAGCCGTCCAGCGTGATGCCCTGACTGTAGGTGGTGAGATAACGCGCGGGCAGCGCTGTTTCGCCAAAGGTCCACTCCACCGCATGGAGCTGATGGCCGCAATCGCCGCTGTACTGCTGGCGTTCGCGCGCCATGCCGTCCACCATCGTTTCGTGGCAGCTGTTGTTCAACGTGTTCACCGTTGCGTCGAACAGCTTTTGCAGAGGCGCCTCCGAGCAGCGGACAGCGGCCTGATGCGGCCAGGGATAGATGCGACGGCGAACATGCAGATCAGAAATCTCCACCGCCCCCTCAACGCCGTGGATATGCAATTGCAGCCAACGCAGGCTCTCGTAATCAAAAGTCTCAAAATGATTGATCCCCTCCTTGCAGATAAAGCGCGTCCACGAATTGAAATGGCTGTTGATCAGCACCGGACCACCCAGCTCATGCGCCTCATGCACCAGCAACTCCACCACGGCGCCGGCCGGAGCCTGCAGAGTAAAGCAGGGCCAGCCGACCACCTGTTCGCTGAATTCAAAGGTCAGCGCGACGCCGCTTGTGCCGTCGCAGCGGACCTGCCAGCGGCCTTGCTCCGCCTCCTGCACCTGCGGCCGTCCGCTGACGCGAAAAGCGTCCGGTGTGATGAATTCGAAATAGTCCTCAACCGGACGCTGCCATTCCAATCGGTACTGTTCGCTCAACCGCTGCACAGCGACCTTTTCTTCCCTCATCAGGGGGATCGACCGTTTGCGCAACTGCGCCTCTTTGCACCCTGCACCGCTGACATCCAACATATATTCTTTATACAAAGTGGTCAACGCCGGCTGATCCGGCCGGCCCTGAAGCGTCATGGCCGCCACCCACAGCTCATTCATTGAATAGCCAGGCTCCTGCCAGCCATAGGGATACGCGCGGGCGTCAAACTCCTCCTGCAGGCTGCGTAGGTACCAGCGCTTGTAGTAACCCGGACGCCAGGCGCGCGTCAACAACACGCGCCATACCGCATCGCTGACGATCAGCTGTTTGGCGCCGTTCTGTTCCTCGATCTCGAGGTAAAAGATGAACCCTGGTTTGCCGATGGGCCAGGTGCCGTCGCCAAAGCCATAGTACAGAGCCTGAACCCCGATGACGTTCTCTCCGGATTTCAGCAGCCCGCTGAGGTCCATGGGGTCCGCTTCCAGCCAGCGGGGATCGCAGGGCGCTGGGCCGAACTGCACATAGCGGCCGTTCACATACAGTTTGTATCGGCTGTCCACCGCTATCCACCCCCGGGCCCGTTTCACCGCCGCATTGAGATGGATCGAGCGGCGGAACAGCAAAAAAGTGTTCGGCAACGTGCGCTGGGACGGATACCAGATCCATTGGGCCGGGGTGAGGTCCAGGGCCTGCGCGTCTTGTACAGGGACTTGTTCATGAGGCATGGAATTTTCTCCTCTCTGAGCGGCAAAAACCGGATGGCTGAGCGCCGCAGCGGCGCCCATGGTTTTTATAAATTCGCGTCGATTCACATCCATAGTCATGAGTCATTTTCCTTTAAAGGATCGTGGAAAGGATCCATCGAGAGGCACTTTGAATAAACGGATCTCATGAGTGTTGTCCGGGCACGCGACCTCGGCATAGACCCAGATCTCACCGTCCACCCACAGCCAGGTTGAATAGCGCCAGGTGAAAAAAGCGCCCGGCGTGCTGCTCTGCACCAGCGGCTGATCCGGCGTCAGATCGATCACATGGTGCAGATCATGGGTGAAACCGATGCCGGTCACGATGTTATAGACCGGGTCGTGCCACTTTACATTGGATCCTTCATAGATGAACAGATAGCCGATGCCCAACGGCAGCACCGATGAGGGCCGGATGAAGAAATCATGCCACCCGCACAGCGGCAGCACGCTGTCGTTCGGATGGCCGTACGGTTGCCACTGTTCTCCGTCCGCGCTGGTAAAATGAAAAAAGCGTTCCAGTGTGCGGATATAGCCGGTCACATAACAGTGATAACGGCCGTTGAAAAAACAGACGACCGGATCTTTGTACTCCAGCACGGCGATGTCGCGTTCGCCGGCCGGCGGCTGCGGAGCGATGACCGGCCGAACCGTGGCTGGATCGAATTGATCCGGACGAACCGCATCGTCGAATTTGAGGATGGACCAGGGTCCGTCCTTCCACGGGCCGCAGATGTACAGCTTGAACTTGCCGGTCGTTGAATCCAACAGCAGCGCCGGGCGTTCGAACCCGGGGATCGGCAGATCCTCGCGGTGAATCGACGCGACGCGCTGAAACTGCACGCCATCCCTGCTGAAGAGGATGCGAATTTCATATCCCCGCCTTCCGCGCGGCGCACGGGCGGTGCGCATGCGACAGGCCATCCAGAAGGCGCCCTGCGGGTCGCGAATCACCGAAGGTGCGCCGGCCCACCACTCCGGCAACAGTGAATCCGGCTTGAGGATGACGTGAAAGGCGGTGAATTTTTCCGCCAGCATTCCGGACAATGATCGGGCGTCCGGCAGCACCACCGGCAGACCGGTCTGAGCCGACAACGAAACACTGTAAACGCCGACCAGAATGCACCACAGCGATAACACTTTTTTATTCATTGCCCTGTTTCACTCCTCCCGCTGCTCGACCAACCAAATTTTTCTTGGTAGTTTGATCGATTTGTAGTATACTGGGTAGCAAGTGAAGGGAGATGAAAGATCCCTTCGCGCCTTCTTGTCCGCCCGGTGTAAAAACGCCCCGGATCACGGCCGGGCGACCGCTGAACCAGCCCAATCCTCATGGAGCGACCATGTATCAGGCTATACTCTTTGATCTCGACGGAACTTTATTGGGCTTGAACAACACCCTGTTTCTCAGAGTGTATCTCCAGGCCATGGCGCCCAAGATCGCGCCCTATTTCAACGGCTATGATTTCAGCCGGCCGATCCTGGCCGGCACCGAGGCCATGATGCAATCGCAGGGCCGCCATGCCAGTTTGCGCGACCTGTTCATCGAAACCTTTGACCGCCACAGCCCGGTGCCCTTTGCCGAGCTTGAAACGGCCTTTACCGAGTTCTATGAACACGAATTCAATCAGGTGCGCTCCATCGCCACCCGCCTGCCGCACAGCCTGCCGGTTCTCCAGGCAGCGGCCCGCCATACCGACAAGATCGCCTTGGCCACCATTCCGCTCTTTCCGGCCATCGCCATTCAGCAACGCTGCCGCTGGGCAGGGATCGACGGCTTTCCCTTCACCCTGATCACCAGCTTTGAAAACATGCGCTACAGCAAGCCCAGCCCGGAGTACTATGGCGAAATCGCCCATCATCTCGCTGTGCCCCCAGACGAATGCCTGATGATCGGCAACGACCATGTCGATGATCTGCCGGCCGCCGCCATCGGCATGGAAACCTTTCTCGTGCTCGACGATGAGCTCAATGCCGGCAAAGGCCGGTACGCTCCGACCTACTCGGGCTATTTGGCGGATCTCGCGACCTTTTTAGAGAATCTGTAAGCGCACGCTTCTCTGCTGCCGGCAGCCTGCCCTGCAATTTCGGCGCATGCCTTGACCACCCAAGTCACCGCTGCCAAGGCCGGCACGTCACTGGCCCAGCTGCATAATGCCCCAGGCCAATGCCACGGTGCAACCGACCACCAGCCAGGCGATCAGAAACCCTGCCCAGTCCTCGCGGTAGCGTTTGACAAATCCCTGCCATCGTTCACGGGTGAACCAACCGGGCAGATCGACAAAGATCAGATCCTGCCCATGCTCTTTGGCCGGCGGTTTGGGAGTACCGCGATCGGAGAGGCGCTGCATGTTGTCGAAAAAAGCGGCGATGCGCGCCGGCTCTTCCTCTTTGCTCAGCAGACTGACGACGATCAGACAGATAAAGCCGGCGAACATGGCCGCACCAAAGGGCGCGGGCTGCCAGGCATAGACCAGCATCAGTCTGCCCGTCGAATAATAATTCAGCCCATAATATAAACCGAACGACATGATCACCGAGACCAGGGCGCCGTAGCGGTTGGCCCGCTTCCACAGAATGCCGCCGAAAATCATGATGCCCATAAACGCGGCAATGGTCTCGGTGAAGAGAAACGCGTGCAGAACATTTTTGATGGTCAGGGCAAAGATGACGCCGAGCAGCGTCAGCACAAATCCGGAGACGCGGCCCATAAGCAGCAGCCGTGCATCCGGCGCATCGGGATTAAAATATTTGCGGTAAAAATTTTGCGTGAACAGGGCGCCGGTGTTGACCATAAAATTGGAGCAGGTCGACATATTGGCGGCCAGCACGGCGGAGACCATGAGACCGGTCAGACCCGGGAGCAACAGCTCACGGCAGGCGTAGCCGAATGCGTGTTCAGGATCCGGAATCGTAGCGCCGCGTTGAATCAACAGGGCGGCCACAATCAGGCCGACCAGAGCCCAGGCGATGGTGCACAACCGTTTGACGATGGAGCCGTAGGTCTGGCCGACGCGGCCGGCGCGCTCTGTGCTGCCGGTGGCGCACATAGAGATCATGTGCGGCTGCGCAGTGATGCCGACAATGCCGTTGACCGCCAGCATGGCGATGGTGAACGCATCCAGTCCGCTGACCCTGCTGTAGAGATTGAAAAAATCAGGCGCCAGCACCTGGCGCATCCCGTAAAAGCCGCCCACAGCCGAAAGACCGGCCGGCAACAGCAGCAACGACAGCACAATGATCAAAAAACTTTGCACAAAGTCCGTGTACGCCGAAGCGATGAGGCCGCCGAAAAAGCTATAGGTGAGAAACGCAACGGTCATGCCCACGACCACCATGTTGGAAGAGATGAGATCTCCGCTGGCCACTGAGATGATTTTAGCCGCGCCCTGCAGCATGGCGCCCTGGCTGAAGACGAAGAAAAGGATGGCAAAGACCGAATAGAACATGCCCAATT